>NZ_JBYCLA010000166.1:0-9971 GCF_057473665.1 Mycobacterium sp. TH-M25 | reverse complement strand
CCGAACACGCATACTTGAGCAATGGCAGACAAGAGCCCCGCTATCGACGTCAAGCCCCGCAGTCGCGAGGTCACCGACGGCCTGGAGAAAACCGCATCACGCGGGATGTTGCGTGCGGTCGGGATGGACGACGACGACTTCGCCAAACCCCAGATCGGGGTGGCGTCGTCGTGGAACGAGATCACGCCCTGCAACCTGTCGCTGGACCGGCTGGCCAAATCCGTGAAGGAAGGGGTGTTCGCCGCCGGCGGCTACCCGCTGGAGTTCGGCACGATCTCGGTGTCCGACGGCATCTCGATGGGCCACGAAGGCATGCACTTCTCGCTGCCGTCGCGAGAGCTGATCGCCGACAGTGTGGAGGTCGTCATGCAGGCCGAACGACTCGACGGGTCGGTGTTGCTGGCCGGCTGCGACAAGTCGCTGCCCGGAATGCTGATGGCCGCGGCGCGCCTGGACCTGGCCTCGGTGTTTTTGTACGCGGGCTCGATCCTGCCCGGCCGGGCGAAGCTGTCCGACGGCACCGAGCGCGACGTGACGATCATCGATGCGTTCGAAGCGGTCGGCGCCTGTGCCCGCGGGCTGATGTCCCGTGAAGACGTCGACACCATCGAGCGGGCCATCTGCCCCGGCGAGGGCGCGTGCGGCGGCATGTTCACCGCCAACACCATGGCCAGCGCCGCCGAGGCGCTGGGCATGTCGCTGCCGGGCAGCGCCGCTCCCCCGGCCACCGACCGCCGACGCGACGGGTACGCCCGACGTAGCGGTGAAGCGGTCATCGGCCTGCTGCGCCGCGGGATCACCGCCCGCGACATCTTGACCAAGGAAGCGTTCGAGAACGCCATCGCGGTGGTGATGGCGTTCGGTGGCTCGACCAACGCGGTGCTGCATCTGCTGGCGATCGCCCATGAGGCCGACGTGAAGCTGTCGCTGGCCGACTTCAGCCGCGTCGGCGCGAAGGTGCCGCATCTGGCCGACGTCAAGCCGTTCGGCAAGCACGTGATGTTCGACGTCGACCGCATCGGCGGAGTGCCGGTAATCATGAAAGCCCTGCTGGACGCCGGCCTGCTGCACGGCGATTGCCTGACCGTGACCGGGCAGACCATGGCCGAAAACCTCGCGCACATCGCCCCGCCGGACCCCGACGGCAAGGTGCTGCGGGCCATGGACAACCCCATCCACCCCACCGGCGGAATCACCATCCTGCACGGGTCGCTGGCGCCCGAGGGCGCGGTGGTCAAGTCGGCCGGCTTCGACTCCGACGTGTTCGAAGGCACCGCAAGGGTTTTCGAGCGCGAGCGGGCAGCGCTGGACGCGCTGGAAGACGGCACCATCACCCACGGTGACGCGGTGGTGATCCGCTACGAGGGACCCAAGGGCGGGCCCGGAATGCGCGAGATGCTGGCGATCACCGGCGCGATCAAGGGCGCCGGCCTGGGCAAGGACGTGCTGTTGTTGACCGACGGCCGGTTCTCCGGCGGCACCACCGGGCTGTGCGTCGGCCACGTCGCGCCCGAGGCGGTCGACGGCGGACCGATCGCCTTCCTGCGCGACGGCGACCGGATCCGGCTCGACGTCGCACAAGGCACCTTGGATGTACTGGTCGACGCTGACGAATTCGCTTCCCGCCGTGCGGGTTTCACCCCGCTGCCACCCCGCTACACCACCGGCGTGCTGGCCAAGTACGTCAAGCTGGTCGGCTCGGCGGCCAACGGCGCCATCTGCAGCTAGCCGCCTACTTCACCAGCGCGAACGCCAGGCCGTCCCAGTGCTTGGCGCCGACGGTTTGCAGCACCGCGGTGTCGAGTCGGGGGTGCTCACCCATCAGCTCGAGGACCTTTCGACTGCCTTGGAGCACCGGATCGTCGCCGGGTGAGAGGATCTCGCCGTCGCGAATCACGTTGTCCACCACGATCATCGAGCCCGGCCGGGTGAGCTTGACGGCCCAGTCCAGGTAGCCGGGGTTGTTCTCTTTGTCGGCGTCGATGAACACCAGGTCGAACGGGCCACCGGTCACGCCCGGTAACGTGTCCAGGGCCGCCCCGACCAGGATCTCGACCCGGTCGCCGACGCCGGCGCGGTCGACGTTGGCGCGAGCAACCTCGGCGTGCTTGGGCTCGTACTCCAGCGTGGTCACCCGGCCGTCCGGGCCCGCGCCGCGGGCCAGCCAGATCGTGCTGAACCCGCCCAGCGTGCCGATCTCCAGGATGCGGCGGGCCCCGGTCGCGGCGACCAGCAGGCTCAGGAACTTGCCCTGCTGGGGCGACACGGCGATCTTCGGCAACCCGGCCGCGTCACTGTCCGCGAGGGCTGCGGTCAGCACGGGGTCCTCGACCAGCACGGTGGCATCCAGGAATTCGTCAACATCGGTGGGAGTTGGCTTTTGGCTCATGGGTTAAAGCTAGCCCGGCTTGGACGGCCGGCGCCACCGGCCTTGCCAGATACCCCCCTGGGGTATAGATTGGCCACTGTCCGGTACCCATTCCGAAAGGTGGAGAGATGTCATACAAAGCAGGCACCATGCTGAGCTGCGGTCACGACGGCTGCGGCTGCCGGGTGCGCATCGAGGTCCCATGCCACTGCTCCGGCGACGGCGCGTACGTCTGCACGTGCGGCGACGACATGGTCGAGGTAACCAGCTAAATCCGCTACCGCACACCCTCTTTCGCGTAGACGACCCGCAGGACGTGCCCGACTTCGGGCCCCATGACCAATTCGGCCAGGGTGCACAGCGTCGCCACGTACTGCGAGCCGTGTGGCGGTTGCTCGTCGCAGAGGTGATGCGCGATCTCGTGGAGCAGCACCAGTTCGCGCATCGCCCAGTCGGCGTCCCGATCATCGGGCACGGCGATAATCCCGGCACCGTAACGTTTTTCGTAGTGCGCGGCGGTCGACGCCCGGCGGGCCCGCACGGTCAGCGGCGCTGCCTCGGGCCATTCCCGACGTACTGCCGGCAACGCCAGCACGTCATCGACGTAGCGTTGCACCCCGCGCAGTGAGCCGAACCTGGCCTCCGGCGGCAGCGTCAACTGCGTGCCGAAGAACTCCACAGTCGAGCCGTGTTCGGCGGCGCGGTCGAACAGCGTCCGCACAAATTCCTCGGCGGCGTAAACCCTGGAGCGCTGCGAATCGCGCTCGGCGTTCACCGGTCCAGCGCGGTCCGCGCACCGGACAGCTCTGGGCCGCTTCCCAGTCGCGCCCGCTTACCGGCCCGGTCCCCGGCCCGGCGAGCCTCCGACGAATAGCCGGCGGTGGCCCGGCTGGCCTGCCAGGTGCCACGCGCCTTCGACGCGGTGCGGTAGTAGTCGCGCAACTCTAATTCTTTGTTCCGCAGCGCAATCGCGGTTCCGGGCGGGCGGCGAGTGTCCTTCTCGGCTGCACGCTGGGTCTGCTCGCGAGCCTCGCGCAGCCGTTGACCGACCCGGGCGCCGAACGCCAGCTGGAAATTCAGCCGGGCGGTGATCGTCGGGGTGGGCCGGTGTTCACCGGAGGAGATGTAGGTGTCCGACGCGCGGACCATCTGCACGACCAGGCTGGCGTACAGCGCGTGGGTGGCGTCGATGTCCTCGGCGAACCCGTAGGCATAGACGAACGTCGAGTTGGACGCGATGTCGCAGCGCACGTCGTTGGCCGCGGCGATCACCACGAACAGCTGGACGTAGGTCCGCAGGCCTCTGGTGCCGGCGGTGCCGATGGTGATCGTGCGCTGCACGGGCGTCTGGACCGGTGTGCGTTTGTCGGCGTGCGATCGCGCCACCGCCAGGTCGATCGAGGTCGCGGTGGCCAGCCGTTGCGCGGCCGACATGAACGCCTCGGCCTCGTGCGCGTTGTCGGTGCCCTCGGCCTGACGCAGCAGGGCGGCGATACGCGCCAACATCTTGTCGTCACTCACGGCGCCACTCCTCCTCATCGCTGCGCTCTGCATCGTCACCGGCGCAACTCACGAGACCAAAGTAGAGGAACCCGGCGACGTTTCAACGCCGCCATTCACAGTCGCGCGTTGATCCAGGACACCACGTCGTCGAGCACCTGCACGTTCTCAGGCTCGTTGAACACCTCGTGATACAGGCCCGGGTACACCTTGAGCTCGGCGTCACTGCTGCCGACCGCCTCGACCAACCGCCGGCTGCCCTCGACCGGAATCAGGCGATCGTCGGACCCATGCACCACCAGCAGCGGCGCGGTCAGCGACGGCGCCCGCTGCTGCATCGTCTCCCCGACCAGCAGCAGCGCGCGGGCGATGCCGCCGGGGATCTTGCCGTGATAGACCAGCGGGTCGGTGTTGTAGGCGTGCACCACGGCCGGATCGCGGGACACCGCGTCGGCGTCGAGCGCCTGCAGCGGCATACCTGGCGCGATCGCCCCGACGGTCTTGGCAACCCAGCCCAACAGCGGCGACACCGCGAGTTGCGCCGCGACCGCCGGCCCGGACAACACCATCAGGTCGTAGTCGTCGGGATGCTCGACCGCATAGGCGAAGACGATCCCGCCGCCCATGCTGTGGCCGAGCACTACACGGGCGAGGCCGGGGTGTGCCCTGCCGGCGATGCCGACCAACGTGCCGAAGTCGCCGGTGTACTCGCAGATGTCTTTGACCAGTACCCGCTTGCCGCCGGAGCGGCCGTGCCCGCGATGATCGAGCGCATAGGTGATCAGGCCCTCGCGGCCGAACCGCGCGGCCACGTGGTCGTAACGACGGGCATGCTCGCCCAGCCCGTGCGCGAGGATCACCAATCCCCGCGGCGTGGTGTCCGGGGTCCAGACGTCGTAGACGATGCGCACGCCGTCGACACCGTCGAAGAAGTGTTCGGCACGTGTGATTGTCATCAGGGGCAGCGTAGACCCACCGCAAGCTCGGTCGCGTGAGCGTGCTCGCGGTGGGAATTGGCCGATGACGGTCAGACGGATTTCTCGACGACGGCCGAGCCCTATCGGCGCGAACTGCTATCGGCTGCACCGGATCGCCAACGTCGGCCGCTGCCGGCGGGGCTGGCCGCGCCGAGTTCGGGGGCGGCCGAGTGGCCAGTTATGGCCGCTATTTTCCCAAAATGTATGTAATAACTGGCCACTCGGCGGCAGCTTCGCGAAGCGCACAACACACTCGCGCGACCACAACCTCGGGTCGACAGCGAAGAAGGTCGCTGCTGACCCTGACGATCCGCCAGCCCAACGCCGCGAGCTCGGCGTAGCGATCGATGTCGGCAGTACGCTGCGCGGGATCGGTCCAATGCTGTGCGCCGTCGAATTCGATGGCAACTTTCAGTTCGCGATACCCCATGTCCAGCCGCGCGAACGGATAGTTGAACCGATCCAGGACACGGATCTGCGTCTCGGGTTTCGGCAGACCAGAGCGCACGAGCAGAAGTCGCGTCCTCGTTTCCTGCGGCGATTCCGCCCCGCTGTCCATCAGCCGGACGACCTGGCGCAGTTGCACCAAGCCCCGCACGCCGGGGTGACGCTGCGCCAACCGCTCGACTTCGGCCACCTTCAGGTTGGTCGCGTTTGCCAACGCATCGACCCGAATCAAAGCCGACACCAACTCTTTTCGACGGCCGAGGTCGAACGCGGTCCGAGCCGGGGTCGTGAGACGCATTCCGCGCGCGGTGCAGATCTCGTCGTCCCACAGCTCGTCGCGATGAATGACGATGCCGTCGACGGGCTTACCGTTTCGCCGGTAGACCTCGGCGGGAAGCTCAGGATCGATCCATCGTGCGCTGTGCAGTGCAGCCGCCGACAGACCGGCGAGTGTCGCTTCGCGTCCAGACCACAGCCATGCGGCGACACCGCGACTGGCAGCGGTCAATTCGTGAGTCGTCGGCACGTACACATTGCGGTAAACCGCGCGGTGTCGAGTGCGCAGCGCGTGTCTGCTGACCCGCCCGTCGGCCAAGGCTTCGGTGCCGACAAATGGCCAATCACGGTCGTGCATGCGCTCACCGTGGCAGAAGTGTCCGACACCGTCGTCGAATGGCCAGTTATGGCGCCGCCTGCACCGAAATCCCTCCATAACTGGCCACTCGGCTGACGATTTAGAACAGGCGGCTGTCCGGAGGCGTGCCCTCGACGGCGCCGACCAATCCGACGCCGGTGATCAACGGCAGGTCGAGCGCCGACAGCAGTCCCGGCTGCGCCTGGCAGACCGCCGGGATCGCGTTGACCATCCGCGACGCGCCGGCCATCCGCGCGCCGAGGTCGTGATCGTGGTCGTCGGCCATCTCGAACTCACAGCGCATGGTAGGCGAGCCCTCGATCTCGACGCGGTAGAGACCGCGACCCGACGCCGCCCCGTAGCCGAGGTCGCGCGGCGGGATGGAAATGTGCGGCTGCGGCCAGTCCGGCGCCAGGTCGTCGCGCATCCGCGTCACGTGGTCGATCACGAAAGTTGGCTGGCCGTCCACATATCCGGTCAACGTCGAGCGCAGCGCGCCGACCGTGCCCGCCTCGATGCGCCCGGTGGGCGTGTCGAATGACTCCTCGGCGACCACCCGCTCGACGTTCTCCTCGATATTGTCGATCTTGACGCCCAACCCCGCCGCGAGTTGATGTATCACCGGGCCCCAGCCGAAGGTGAACATGCCCGGCGCCGCGGCGAACGCCACAAACTCCGGCGGCTTGCCGAAGCCCAGGATCTCGTAGACCGCGTCCTTGTCCGGATAGGTCGCGTAGTTGAACATCTCGGTGATCCGGACCGACTCGATCACCCTCGACACACCGGTAAGCACCAGCGGCAGAACATCATTGGCGAACCCGGAATCGATACCGGTGGTGAAAAACGACGCTCCACCGGCCGTCGCGGCCTCGCGTAGCGGCGCGGTGAATCCCGCGTCGACACCGTCGGGGTACACCAACGGCACCACCGAACAGGACACCACGTTCTTGCCCGCCCGCAGGATCGACACCATGTCGTCGATGGCCTCGGCCGGACGCAGGTTGGCCGCCGCGGCATAGACCACCACGTCGGCATCGCCGGCAAGCAGGGCCGCGGGATCCTGGGCGGCGATGACACCCGTCTTCGCGCCTCCGCACAACTCCCCCGCGTCGCGGCCGGCCTTTGCGTCGCTGTGCACGACCAGGTCGACCAGTTGCAGATGCGGGTGGTCGATCACCCCGCGCAGGGCGATCAACCCCATCGACCCGGGGCCCCAAACGCCGACCTTGTGCATGAATCTCTCCTATTATTAGGAAGTCATAAATGATATTTCGGACGGATGGTAAGAAGGTCGCGATGGATTCGTCAACATCCGCCTTGCCGGCGAAGTCGCCGCCCACTGCCCGTGTGATGGATGTGCTTGCGGCGCTGGCGGATTCACCGGGCGGCCACACATCGGCCGAGCTGGCCAAGCGCTGCGCCATCAGCACGTCGACGTGCGCGCTGGTGCTGGCCGAACTCGACGGCCGCAGCTGGGTGAGCCGCCGCGACGACCGCCGCTACACGCTCGGCAGCGGGCTGTTCGGGCTGGTGCACGGTCTGCGTGCGCAGTTCCCGCTGCTCGACCGCGGCCGCGAGACGCTGAGCTTCCTGCACGGCACGCTCGGGGCCGGCAGCTCGATGTCCAAGATCGGCCAGACGCACCTGACCACCGTCGACGCCGTCGGCCACGGCACCGATGGTGAGCACGCGGTCGGGCAGCGCTTCCCGATCGGACCACCGTTCGGCCTGGTGGCGATGGCCTGGCGCGACGACGAGACGATCGGCGGTTGGCTGCGCCAGGTGACGCCGCGTCTGACCGACGCCGACATCGCCGGGCATCGGCGGGTGCTGGCCGAGATTCGCGACCGCGGCTACGGCGCGTGGCGATTCGACGCCGCCCACAACTCGCTGCACGACAGGCTGGCCACGGTGCTTGCGTCGCTGGAGCCGACCGCGCAGGTGACGCGCGAACTCAACACCCTGATGACCATCGTGACGCTTCAATCAGTAACGAGCTCACTTGAGACAGACTTGGCGTCAACCGAATTCCTGGTGCTGCCGATCTTCGGGAGAGACAGCCAGCCGCAGTACCAGATCGAGATCCACCTGGGCGGCCGCAGCACACTCGCGCTGCCCGACCTCGAGGCCGCCCTGCAGCATGCCCAGGCGCTGCTGCGACCCGGAGTAGCGTGACACCGTCGACATCCGGCGCGCCGGCCACCAGAGTGATCTATCCCGGCCTGGCGCGATTCAGTCACCCTGCCGGTCGCGCCGTATCCGCATCTGTTCGTCGCCCGCCGGCGGGTGGAGTCCGAGCAGACCGTGCTCAGCGAGGGCGGCGCGGTCCGTGTCACCGCCTCCAACGGCGTCCTCACCGGCCGGGAGCCGGCCGAATTGCCCGTCTGAGAGGTGCACGCCACCCTCGGCAACTAAGGTGAGCGCGAACCAACAGGAGGCGATGTGTCTGAACCGCAACCCCGTCACGCATCACCTGATCTCTCCTACGACGATGACGACCACCTGACGCGCCCGAGACCTACTCGGACCATGCGGTTTTGGGCTTTCCCGATACTCGGCACACTGGTGTTGCTGTCGGCGCTCAGCGCCTTCTATCTCGGCGGGGTCCTTCAGCCGATGACCAACTTGCGCCACTTTCCGGTAGCGATCATCAACGAGGACGCCGGGCCGACCGGCGCGCAGGTCGTCAAGGGCATGCTGGCCAGTTTCGACCACGACGCCTACGACGTCCGGGTGCTCGACCCTGATCAAGCCAAGAAGCAGCTGGACACCGTACAGATCTACGGTGCCGCGGTCATACCGCCCAACTTCTCGTCCAAGCTTCAGGCCTACGCGAAAAGCGCGCTCACACCGGGGCGGGTAGAGCGGGCCGTCATCGTCGTCACGACGAATCCGCGAGCGGGGACCCTCGGCGCCAGTATCGCCGGCCAGACCCTGCAGCGTGAGCTCGCGCTGATCGATCAACGGGTTGGACAACGGCTTTCGCAAGAGGTCGCCCAACAGACCGGCAAAAGGCCTGAGCCCGGCGCCGTGGCACTGATGTTGGCCAATCCCGTCGAAATCAAGTCGACGGTGCACAACGCGCTGCCGAACGGCACCGGAAACGGGTTGTCGGCCTTCTACTATTCGCTGCTGCTGCTGCTGGCCGGTTTCATCGGGAGCATCGTCATCAGCAGGCTGGTGAATTCGATGCTTGGCGTCGCGCCCACCGACTTCCGCCCGAGCTGTCCTCTGCCCGGCGATGTTTCGCTCTTCCGCCGCCTGTTGATCAAGTGGGCGATGCTTGCCGTGGTAGCACTGCTGGCCTCGGCCGCCTACCTGGCGATTGGCCTCAATTTGGGTATGCCGATCCAAAACAGCATGCAACTATGGCTTTTCGGCGCGTTCGCGATCCTGGCGGTCGGTGTGACCTCGACATCGCTGATTGCGGCCATGGGCGCGATCGGGGCCGGGATCGGGTTGTTCGTGTTCGTCATCCTCGGCATCCCGGCGGCGGGCGCCGCCGTGCCGTTGGAAGCCACCCCGGCCTGGTTCGAATGGCTGGCGAAATTCGAACCGCTGCATCAAGTATTCGTCGGCGCAAGGTCGTTACTGTATCTCCGAGGCCGAGCTGACGCCGGACTGGCGCGCTCGCTGGAGTGGTCGGCAGGCTGGCTGCTGGTTGGTGTGCTGATCGGTGTCGTCGTCACCCACCTCTACGACCGGCGCGGGCGAAGCGTATCCGTCGCGGTAGCCAACGACCCCGTGGAGGTTGACCACCCGGACGGTAAAGGCCGGTAGCCCAACGTCATGGGACTGCCGCTGTTCTGTCACTTCGCTGTTACGCCTGTTGCTGTGTAATACCTCAGTAACGACGTTCGCGCCGAAGGGGCAACCGTGCCGAATCTCGCTGACGCCTTCCGGCGGTTGGCAGCCTGCTGTGCCAGCGGCGCGCTGTGGTGGGCGCTGGCGACCAGCACCGGCCAGCCGGTCGCCCGCGCAGAAGCGCGGGAACTGCTGGCCAGCGCGATCGCCAATACCCGGGGCTCCTACCTGGTCTACAACT
>NZ_JBYCLA010000165.1:0-11159 GCF_057473665.1 Mycobacterium sp. TH-M25 | reverse complement strand
GGGCTATGCCGGGACCGACCGTCAGGTGCGCGGCCGCTTGCTGGACGTGTTGCGCGGCAACTACTTACCGGTCCCCCGCGACGAGCTCGACGTCGTGTGGCTGCGTGAGACCGTGCAGCGCGACCGCGCGCTGGAGTCCATACTGGCCGACGGCCTGGTGGCCAAGACCAGCGACGGACGATACGCGTTGGCCGGCGAAGAAGGCTAAACGAGAAACGACGTCACTGCCACACGGTATGCCTGCGGCGCATCGTCGTGAACCAGGTGCCCGGCGTTGGGAACCCGCAAATATTCTGCGCGATAGCCATTCTCGCTCATGGCCGGCATTTGACCGGCCGGGGCCACCGAGGTGCCGGCTTCGATGAGCAACGTGGGTGACCGAACCGCCTGCCATTGCGCCCAGTAATCGCGAGTTCCCCACTCCGCGGCGATTTCGATCCACCGCGACGTATGCCCATGCAGCCGCCAGCCAGTTTCAGTTCGGTCGAAGGCTTCCAGGAAGTACCGGCCGGCGATATCACCAAACTCCGCGAATACCTGTTGCGCGGAATCGAATTCGACCGGCAAGCTATGCAGCCACGGTTCCCACGGACCGGTGGTGCGGCCGCGGAAATCCGGCGCCATGTCCTCGACCACCAGCGCGGAGACAAGTTCCGGCCGCTCGGCGGCCAGACACCAGGAGTGCAGACCGCCCATCGAGTGCCCGATCAGCCGTACCGCGGTGCCCAGCGCAGCTAAGGCGTCGGCGAGGTCCGCCACGAAACGTTCAGTGCTGATCGGATACGGATCGTCGACGTCGCGACCGCGGTGCCAGGGCGCGTCGTAGGTGTAGACGGTGCCGAGCCGAGTCAGCCACGGCAGTTGCCGCGACCAGGTGCTACCACGACCCATCAGGCCGTGCACCAGCACGACCGGTTGACCGTGCCCGCCACGATGGGTCAGCAGATCAGCGGCCATTCATCCATCTTTGCGCGCTTAACGCCGGCCGTGGGCCGCGCGGTAACCTTACGCAATGCCAGTGGTGAAGATCAACGCAATCGAGGTACCCGCCGAGGCGGGTCCCGAACTGGAGAAACGGTTCGCCCACCGCGCGCACGCAGTCGAGAACTCGCCGGGTTTCCTGGGCTTTCAGCTGCTCCGCCCTGTCAAGGGTGAAGACCGGTACTTCGTGGTGACGCAGTGGGAATCCGAAGAAGCCTTTCAGGCGTGGGCGACCGGTCCCGCGATCGAGGCTCACGCCGGCCAGCGGGCCAACCCCGTAGCCACCGGTGCGTCACTGCTGGAATTCGAGGTTGTGTTAGACGTTGCCGGATCTGGCCAGTAAGCCCCGTCGGCGCCGGATCGCGGTACTGCTGGCCGCCATCGCGCTCGTCGCCGCTTCAACCCCGGGTTGCGCTCCGCCGCGACCACCATCAGCGAACGCGACCGGCGTCGGCCGCAGCATCGACATGCGCACACCGGCTGGACTGCGCGCGCAACAGACGCTGGACATGCTGAACTCTGACTGGCCGATCGGCCCGGTCGGGGTCGGCACCATGGCGGCCCCGAAGATGGCCACCCAAATCCAGTCCATGATGGAGAAGCTTTGGTGGGACCGGCCGTTCACGCTGCACGGAGTCGACATCAAAGCAGGTGCGGCAACCCTGAAGCTGACCACGTCTTACGGCGCGCAGCAAGAGATTCGGATCCACACCAATGACGACTCCATGGTGGACGGGTTCGACCTCACCACTTTGCCACCAAAGATCGCGTCGTGGAGCGACGTCGACGCGGTGCTGCGCAAAACCGAGGCCCGCTATTCGTGGCAGGCCACCAAAGTCGTTGACGGTCGATGCGAAAGGGTGGCCGGCGCCAACACCGACTTGCCACTACCGTTGGCGTCGATCTTCAAGTTATATGTGCTTGATGCCGTTTCCGACGCCATCAAGGCCGGGACGGTCTCCTGGGAAGATCAGTTGACGGTCACCGAGAAGGGTAAAGCCGTCGGTTCGAGCATGGATCTTCCTGTGGGAGAACAGATCTCGGTTCGCACCGCGGCTGAGAAAATGATTGCGACCAGCGACAACATGGCGACCGACATGCTGATCGAGAAGGTCGGGCCGCAGGCTGTGGACCGGGCTCTGGTCAACACCGGCCATCACGATCCGGCCGCGATGACGCCGTTCCCGACGATGTACGAACTGTTCACGATCGCCTGGGGCCGCCCAGACCTGCGCGAGCAGTGGAAGTACGCCACGCCCGAAGCCCGCGCCGAGATGCTTCACCGCGCCGATGCAGCCACGTATCAACCCGATCCGTTCCGCGCACATGTGCCGGCGTCACAGTCCGGCGCGGAGTGGTACGGCACCGCCGAAGACATCTGCCGGGTGCACGTCGCGCTGCAGGCGGGTGCCGTGGGCCCGGCCGAACCGGTCAAAAAGATCCTCGACGTCTCCACCGGGGTGAACCTCGATCGCAACGACTGGCCCTACATTGCCGCGAAAGCTGGTGGCTTGCCGGGTGATCTGACCTTCAGTTGGTACGCCGTTGACAAAGCCCGTCAGCCTTGGGTAGTGAGCTTCCAGCTGAACTGGCCGCGCGACCACGGCCCGGCCATCACCGGCTGGATGCTGCAGGTTGCCAAGCAGGTGTTCGCCTTGCTGCTCAACTACCGCTGACAGGCGGGCCTACGACTGGGCCTTTATGCAGCCGGCGCGAAAGATCCTCTACAACCTGACCGTAACCACCTCCTGATGCGGGTGTTTTCGGGTCAGGTGTGCGCCACGTGCATCGAGTGTGCATCCTGGGCTTCGAGTGTGCATCGTGGGCGGGAAAATCGCGAAACTGCCGCCCCTGGCGCACACTCGAAGCCGTCAGTGCACACTCGACGCCAGGAGGGCAGACATAAAAGACTCACCTGTCCTTGTCCATTGCAGCGGCACTGCTGGTCGGATCGATCGAACTGCTGGCGATACTGCACAACGATCTGGCTTGGACGACCCGATAACCACCTGGATCGGTGCGATCACTTACTCCGCAGCTGGCCGACGTCGAAGCGCGTTACCACGTGGCAGACGCCGCTGAATAGGCGAAAAGACCGGTCAGCGCGTTGCGCGCCGGCCGGTCTTTTCGAGATGAACTACTGCGTCGTCGTCGTTCCGGTGACAACGGCGGCATGCGCGGCGGAACTCGCCAGATCCGGCTCGGCAGGCTTGTGGACTCCGTGGAAGGTGAACACCGCATCCTCGCCGGATCCTTCGCCGTCCCAGTTGTCGACGTCGACGGTGACGATCTGACCCGGGCCGACCTCGTCGAAGAGGATCTTCTCGGACAGCTGGTCCTCGATCTCCCGCTGAATCGTCCGGCGCAGCGGGCGAGCGCCCAGCACCGGATCGAAGCCGCGCTTGGCCAGCAACGCCTTGGCCTTGTCGGTGAGCTCCATGGACATGTCCTTGGCCTTGAGCTGCTTACCCACCCGCGCGATCATCAAATCGACCATCTCGATGATCTCTTCCTTGGTCAGCTGGTGGAAGACGATGATGTCGTCGATACGGTTCAGGAACTCCGGGCGGAAGTGTTTCTTCAGCTCGTCGTTGACCTTCTGCTTCATCCGCTCGTAGTTGTTCTCACCGCCCCCCTGGGTGAAGCCGAGCCCAACCGCCTTGCTGATGTCGGACGTACCCAGGTTCGAGGTGAAGATCAACACGGTGTTCTTGAAGTCGACCGTGCGGCCCTGCCCGTCGGTGAGACGACCGTCCTCGAGCACCTGCAACAGGCTGTTGTAGATCTCTTGGTGCGCCTTCTCGATCTCGTCGAACAGCACCACCGAGAACGGCTTGCGCCGCACCTTTTCGGTGAGCTGGCCGCCCTCTTCGTAGCCGACGTATCCCGGCGGGGCACCGAACAACCGCGACGCGGTGAATCGGTCGTGGAACTCGCCCATGTCGATCTGGATGAGCGCGTCGTCGTCGCCGAACAGGAAGTTGGCCAGCGCCTTGGACAGCTCGGTCTTACCGACACCGGACGGGCCGGCGAAGATGAACGAGCCGGACGGCCGCTTGGGATCCTTCAGCCCGGCGCGGGTACGACGGATCGCCTTCGAGACAGCCTTGACCGCGTCTTCTTGCCCGATGATCCGCTTGTGGATCTCGTCTTCCATCCGTAGCAGCCGGGTGGTCTCGGCCTCGGTGAGCTTGAACACCGGGATGCCGGTCCAGTTCCCGAGCACCTCGGCAATCTCGTTTTCATCGACTTCCGCGACAACATCGAGATCGCCTGAGCGCCACTGCTTTTCACGCTCAGCGCGCTGGGCAACCAACTGCTTTTCCCGATCGCGCAGGCTGGCCGCCTTCTCGAAGTCCTGGGCGTCAATCGCGGACTCCTTCTCGCGGCGCGCGTCGGCGATCTTCGCGTCGAACTCGCGCAGGTCTGGCGGGGCGGTCATCCGGCGGATCCGCATCCGGGCACCGGCCTCGTCGATCAGGTCGATGGCCTTGTCCGGCAAGAACCTGTCGTTGATGTAGCGATCGGCCAGCGTAGCGGCAGCGGTCACCGCGCCGTCGGTGATCGACACCCGGTGGTGCGCCTCGTAGCGGTCGCGCAGACCCTTGAGGATCTCGATGGTGTGCTCCACCGTGGGCTCGCCGACCTGCACCGGCTGGAACCGCCGCTCCAGGGCGGCGTCTTTCTCGATGTACTTGCGGTACTCGTCGAGCGTCGTCGCACCAATGGTCTGCAGCTCACCGCGCGCCAGCTTCGGCTTGAGGATCGACGCCGCGTCGATGGCACCTTCGGCCGCCCCGGCACCGACCAGCGTGTGCAGCTCGTCGATGAACAGGATGATGTCGCCACGGGTGTTGATCTCCTTGAGCACCTTCTTCAGGCGTTCCTCGAAGTCACCGCGGTAACGGCTGCCCGCCACCAGCGAACCCAGGTCCAAGGTGTAGAGCTGCTTGTCCTTCAGCGTCTCGGGGACCTCCCCGTGCACGATCGCCTGCGCCAGGCCCTCGACGACGGCGGTCTTGCCGACGCCGGGCTCACCGATCAGCACCGGGTTGTTCTTGGTGCGCCGGGACAGCACCTGCATGACCCGCTCGATTTCCTTCTCGCGACCGATCACCGGGTCGAGCTTGCCCTCCATGGCCGCCGCCGTCAGGTTGCGGCCGAACTGGTCCAGCACCAACGACGTCGACGGGCTACCGGTCTCGCCGCCGCGGCCACCGGTCCCGGCCTCCGCGGTCTCCTTACCCTGGTAGCCGCTGAGCAGCTGGATGACCTGTTGACGCACCCGGGTCAGCTCGGCGCCGAGCTTGACCAGCACCTGGGCCGCCACGCCTTCGCCCTCACGGATCAGCCCGAGCAGAATGTGCTCGGTGCCGATGTAGTTGTGGCCGAGCTGGAGCGCCTCGCGCAGGCTCAGCTCCAGAACCTTCTTGGCGCGCGGGGTGAACGGGATGTGCCCCGACGGGGCCTGCTGGCCTTGGCCGATGATCTCCTCGACCTGGCTGCGGACACCCTCGAGCGAGATACCCAGCGATTCCAGCGACTTGGCCGCTACGCCTTCGCCCTCGTGAATGAGGCCCAGCAGAATGTGCTCGGTGCCGATGTAGTTGTGGTTGAGCATCCGGGCCTCTTCTTGCGCCAGGACGACCACCCTGCGGGCACGGTCGGTAAAACGTTCGAACATTGGCGGTTACCTGCTCTTCCTCACCATCGGTACTTCGTCTTTGTCGGCTTCTGCGCCGACACCGCGTACCTGCCGTCCACTGTAGTGGTCGACCGGCCGGGCTTCCTACCTGGCGATCGCCACGCCATGTGGGAGTTCCCGGCTACAGCGCAGTTACAACGAAGCAACGCGGGAAAACGGCGAATCGTTTCCCGCGTTGAGTAAAGGTCGCTTCGCCAGCAGCGAAAGCGCGGCCAGCCGCGCCCCGATCAGGTCGCCGCGTGAAATGCGTCGATGACCTCCGCCGGGATACGACCGCGGGTCGACACATTGTGTCCATTACGCCGAGCCCAGTCACGGATTGCCGCGCTCTGCTCGCGATCAATGGCGCCGCGACCCCGACCGTTGCTCGAGCGGCCGCGCCGGCGGCCTCCCACCCGTCGAGAGGCTTCCACCCACTGCCGCAGGTCGTTACGGAGTTTCGTCGCATTCTTGGCCGAAAGGTCAATCTCGTAGGTCACGCCGTCAAGCCCGAATTCGACGGTTTCATCGGCAGCGCCTTCGCCGTCGAAATCGTCCACAAGGGTGACGGTCACTTTCTTCGCCATTGGCTGAGCCTCACGCTTTCTTCTCAGACACTTGCCATGCAAGACAGGTGTTCGGACCGCCCCGTCGGATAATCTGCCATATCCTGACGAGTAATTCAATACAGCCCCACAGAACTGCTCAGTTACTATGCGGACGCACAATAGGAAACAATACCGTCTCTCTAATTGACAGCCCGGTCAAGGCCATCAGCAGACGGTCGATGCCCATTCCGGTTCCGGTGCACGGCGGCATCGCGTGCTCCAGCGCAACAAGGAAATCCTCGTCAAGCATCATTGCCTCGTCGTCGCCGGCGGCCGCCGCCCGGGCTTGCGCAGCGAATCTCTCACGTTGCACCACCGGATCGATCAATTCTGAGTATCCTGTGGCCAGCTCGAACCCGCGGATATAAAGGTCCCACTTCTCCGTTACCCCGACTATGCTGCGGTGTTGACGCGTCAATGGCGTTGTCTCGACCGGAAAATCCTTGACGAACGTGGGCGCTGTCAGCGTCGAGCCGACGGCGTGTTCCCAAAGTTCCTCGATCAACTTGCCGTGCCCGTAGCCCCGGTCAGTCGGGACCTCGACGTCAAGTGACGCAGCGATTGCAAGCAAGCGATCGACATCGGTGTTTGGCGTGATCTCTTCGCCAAGAGCCGCTGATAGCGAGGGATACATTTCCACCGAAGCCCATTGTCCATCGATGTCATAGACGCTGCCGTCCGGCAGCGGGAGTTGCCGCGTACCGATCGCCTCGTCAGCCACCTGTTGAATAAGCTCGCGGGTTACGACAGCAGAATCTTCATACGTTCCGTACGCTTGATAGGTCTCCAACATCGAAAATTCCGGCGAATGTGTGGAATCGGCGCCTTCGTTTCGGAACACCCGATTTAGTTCGAAGACCTTGTCGAAACCACCGACGACGCAGCGCTTCAGGAACAGCTCTGGCGCGATCCGCAGGTAGAGATCGATATCGAGCGCATTGGAGTGTGTGACGAACGGACGGGCCGCCGCACCCCCAGCCAGCGTCTGCAAGATCGGCGTCTCGACTTCTAAAAAGCCGCGCTGCTCGAGCGCGTTACGCAATGCGCGGATGACCGCAATTCGCTGGCGAGCAACCGTTCGTGCCTCCGGCCGCACAATCAGGTCGACATAGCGCTGCCGTACCCGAGACTCCTCACTCATCTCTTTGTGCGCCACCGGCAGCGGACGCAACGCCTTGGAAGCCATCTGCCAGCTATCGCCGAGCACGGAAAGTTCACCGCGTCGCGAGCTGATCACCTCACCGTGAACCGAGACGATGTCGCCGATGTCGACGTCGGCCTTCCATTGGTCGAGAGCTTGCTGCCCGACGCTAGCGAGGCTGAGCATGACCTGCAGTTGGGTGCCGTCGCCTTCCTGGAGGCTGGCAAAGCACAGCTTGCCAGAGTTACGGGCGAACACCACCCGCCCGGCCACCCCGACAATGTCGCCGGTGATCGAATCGGCCGGCAGGTCCGGATATGCGGCCCGAACCTGCGCCAGGGTGTGGGTTCGCGAGACGTTGACCGGGTAGGGATCGCGGCCCTCGGCCGCCAGCCGCTCACGCTTGTCCCGGCGTATCCGGAACTGCTCGGGGAGATCCTGAGGATCCTGATCGCCGTCGCTCACGACGTGCCAGCTTAAAGGAGGGACGCGCTGCCGGTGTTCGCCGGCGCTCAGCGGGCGGTCTTGAGCCGACCGCGCTGGCTGTCTCGGTTGCGCTCGAAGACCAGTCGCAGCCCGTGCAACGTCAGGTGCTGGTCGTAGTGGTCCACGGAGTGCAACTCGGCCAGCAGCAGCGGCGCCGTGTGACCCGTAGCTACAACAGTGACCTGATTGTCTGGGCCAGCGGAAAAACCGTCGACGTCGTTGCGGATCCGGCCGACCAGTCCGTCCACCAGACCTGCGAAGCCGAACACCGCACCGGCTTGCATGCATTCGACGGTGTTCTTGCCGATCACCGAACGCGGCCGGGCCAGCTCGACCCGCCGCAGAGCCGCCGAGCGGGCCGCGGCAGCATCGGAAGAAACCTGGATACCCGGCGCTATCGCGCCACCCAGGAATTCGCCCTTGGCCGACACCACGTCGACACATATCGACGAGCCGAAGTCGATCACGATGGCGGCTGAGTTGTACTTCTGAAAAGCCGCAAGGCAATTGACAATTCGATCAGCACCGACTTCTTTGGGGTTATCGACCAGCAGCGGAATGCCGGTCCTAACTCCGGGTTCGATCAGCACGTGCGGCACGGTCGGCCAATACTGTTCGAGCATCAGGCGAACCTCGTGCAACACCGAAGGCACGGTCGACAGCGCAGATGCGCCGGTGAGCTGATCGGAGTCGTCACCGATCAGCCCGTCGATGGTTAGCGCGAGCTCATCAGCGGTGATCTCGGATTCGGTCCGAATCCTCCACTGGTGCACAACCTTTGCGTGCTCCTTGGCACCGGACAGCAATCCGATGACGGTGTGGGTGTTGCGGACGTCGATGGCCAGCAGCACGGCGACTAGGCCTTCATCGCGGTGAGACCAGCTCGCCGGCATCAGCCGGCACGAACGCCGGGTCGTTGCCCAGGTCGACCACTTTGTTATCGGCGTCGACGAAAACGATCCTGGGTTGGTACGCACGGGCCTCGGCGTCCCCCAGCTGGGCGTAAGCGATCAGGATCACCAGGTCGCCGGGATGCACGAGATGCGCTGCCGCGCCGTTGATCCCGATCACACCGCTGCCGCGCTGCCCGGTGATCGCATAGGTGACCAGCCGCGAACCGTTGTCGATGTCGACGATGGTCACCTGTTCGCCCTCAAGTAGGTCGGCGGCCTCCATCAGGTCGGCGTCGATCGTCACCGAGCCGACGTAGTGGAGGTCAGCCTGCGTGACGGTGGCCCGGTGGATCTTCGACTTGAGCATTGTCCGTAACATCAATTCCTCCAATGTGATTCGAGGGGCTGATCGCCGCGCTTCTCCTCGAGCCGCTGGACGGCCCGCATCGTCGCAGGGCGGGATTCGACGGACGCCGCGGGCACTCGCCCGTCGACGCCTACGGTGGTTCCGATTTCGACGGCGACGTTGTCGAGCAGTCTGGTCTTGCCCAGCCGGGCCGCAACCAGTAAACGGCCAGGCCCGGTCACGGGAGCCGGCCCCAGCACGTCGTCGCGCACTTCGAGGTAGTCAACGTCAATGGCGGGCACCGCGGCGAGCACCGAGCGGGCCGCTTCCAGCGCAGCGCCCGCGCCGCCCGGTGCGGCATGGCAGCCGGCCAACAGCGCGGCCGACAGCAGGCTGGCCAGCTCACGCTGCGGCGCGTCGAGGTAGCGGTTGCGTGACGACATCGCCAAGCCGTCGGTCTCGCGCACGATGGGCACACCGACAACTTGAATGTCGATATTGAGATCGGCCACCATCTGCCGAATGAGCACCAGCTGCTGATAATCTTTTTCGCCGAAGAAGATTCGGTCAGGCGAGACAATCTGCATCAGCTTGCAGACCACGGTCAGCACACCCGCGAAATGACTGGGACGGGCAGCGCCCTCAAGCTCGCCACCGAGCGGGCCGGGAGACACCGTGGTGCGCGGACCTTCCGGATACACCGCCGAAGCGCCTGGGGTGAAGGCGATCTCAACCCCTTCACCGCGTAGCGCATCCAGGTCTGCCTGCACGACCCGTGGGTAGGCGTCGAGATCCTCGCTCTCGCCGAATTGCAGTGGGTTCACAAAGATCGAGACCACGACCACCGAGCCGGGCACACGTTTGGCGGCTCGCACCAGCGCGATGTGTCCGTCGTGCAGAGCACCCATGGTCGGCACCAACATCACTCGTCGGCCGGTGTGCCGCAGCGCCCGGCTGACGTCACGGACGTCGCTGGGGGTGCTGTAGACGTTGAGTTCGCCGGCGTTGAACGTCGGGGGCCGCTGAACGCTCATCGGGCCAGCACCTCGAGCACCTCTTCGGGGGCATGCACCTTCTCGGCGGTACGGATCGCATTCGCCCGGTATGCCTGTGCCAGTTGCGGATCGATGTTGCGCAGCGCGTGCAGGTGCCCGGCGACCACACCGGCGTCACCGCGGGCGATCGGGCCGGTCAGTGCCGCCTGCCCACGCTGCAGGGCGTTCTCCAAGGCCGCGCGGGCTAGCGGTCCGAGGATGCGCTCAGCGATCCCGCCGGGCTGATCGTCGACGAGCTGCTGGCCGAGCAGTTCGGTGCCCGACACCGCGGCCCGAAGCGCATCCAGCGCATCGGTGACCACGGTGACGATGTGATTGCCGGCGTGGGCCAATGCGGCGTGATAAAGCGTGCGCGCCTGCTCGGGCACACGGAACGGCTCGCCGCCGATCTCGAGCACCAGTGATTGCGCGATCGCGTAGCCAACCTCGTCGTTGGCGGTGATCCCGAAGCAGGTGTCCGGCAAGCGAGAGATGTCCTCGTCAGAACCAGTGAACGTCATCGCCGGATGAATGGCCAGCGGAATGCAACCGTGCAGCGGCGCCAGCACATCGATGCCGTTGACGCCCGAGGTGTGCACGACGATGGTGCCCGGCCGCACGGCGGAGGTGGCGGCCAGACCAGAGACCAGGCCCGGCAACTCGGTGTCCGGCACGGCCAACAGCAGCAATTCGGCGCTGCCGGCGACGTCAGGCACCGACGCTATCGGGGTATCGGCCAGCCGGCGCTCGGCGCGCTGCCGGGAGGCGCGGGATACCGCGCTGCAGGCCACCACGACGTGGTCGACGCGTTCAAGCGCCACACCTAACGCGGTTCCCACCCGGCCGGCGGAGATGACCCCCACCTTAAGCCGAGCCGGGCGCAATCCGTCGAACTGCACCATCGCAGACGACCCTCACAAGTCCTTTTGATTCGTTCCAGTCCCGCGCTGCGGGTACCGGACGGCCGCCACGACTGTACCGCGACA
>NZ_JBYCLA010000164.1:0-8585 GCF_057473665.1 Mycobacterium sp. TH-M25 | reverse complement strand
AACCTGATGCGCAACGTCTGGTCGTACATGATCATCTTCTGCGGCCACTTCCCGGACGGCACACAGGAATTCACCATCGAGGAGACGCAGGGCGAGTCCCGCGGCATGTGGTACTTCCGCCAGGTGCTGGGTTCGGCGAACCTGACCGGCGGCCGGCTCTTTCACATCCTGTCCGGCCATCTGTCGCACCAGATCGAGCACCACCTGTTCCCGGACATGCCGGCGCACCGCTACCCGGAGATCGCAGGCGAGGTGCAGGCGATCTGCAAGCGCTACGGCATCCCCTACAACGCTGGTTCGCTGCCCAGGCAGTTCGGCACCGTCGTCCGCAAGATCGTCAAGCTGGCCATGCCGCCGAAGAACCGCAGCGACGTCAAGGCGACGGCACGCGAACTCGTCGCGGCCTGAGCGCGACCGCCTCGCGAGAGTGCGACTGCCAACGGGTCTACTCGGGAAACGCCTCGGCAGTTGCACTTTCGCGATGTCGTCGGCCCTGTGTGGCATCGTCGATCAGTAGCGGTAGCCGACCAGCGCGATCGAGGCTTGCACGGCGGGCTCGACGATCTCGCGCGGACTGTGTCCGTCCTCGACCACCTGAGCTGTCAGTTCACGCAAACCGCCGACCAGGATCACCGCTTTGGCGTGGGTCAGGGGTGGCAGGTCGTCGTTGCGCATGGCCGGGTTGTTGCTCAGGTCCACCAGCACGCTGGTCAGCAGTTCGGTGTTGCGTCGCTGCGATGGCCGCGCCGCGGCGTCGGGTGCCGGGAGTTCGCGGATCCAGGCCAGCGTCAGCGCCGGCGTCGCCTCGATGTAGCCGACGTAGGCCTCGACGGCCTGCCGGATTTGGCTCTGCCAGTGGGCTTGTGGATCGACTGCAGCGCTTATCTGCGCACTGAGTCGTTCCACGCTGGCATGTAGTAACTCGTGGAAACACTGCTCCTTGCTGGCGAACTGGTCGTAGAACGTGCGCTTGGAGGTGCGGGCGTGCCGGACGATGTCGGCGACCGTGCTGGCGCGATATCCCCGCTCGTCGATCGCCGCTGAGAGGCCGTCGAGTAGGCGTTGCCGGAACGGGTCGATGGCGGCGGATCCGGACGGAGTCGCGCCGTCAACGACGGTCGTCGGCACGGCGCCTCCCTTGCCATGAGCCCTTGCCAGCCCTTGGTACCAGACGGTACCGTACCGGACAGCAACGTGGTACGGGGAGGTACCGCGACGACGTGGGGAGTGCACCGCTATGAGCACCGTCGAAAAGCGCGTGGCTTCGGCCACGTCCGCCGTCCGGCTGCCCCCTGGCCCACAGATTCCAAAGGCCCTGCAGGGCTTGACTTTCGCGCTGTTTCGGCGCCAATTCGTCGACCAGATGTCGCACCGTTACGGCGACGTCTTCTCCTGCCATGTGCCGATCTACGGGCCGATGGCGGTGGTGGCCAATTCGCAACTGGCAAAACAGGTTTTCACCACCAGCCCGGACATTCTGGGCAACATCCAGCCCAACCTCAGCCGATTACTCGGTTCGAGGTCGGTGTTCGCGCTGGATCGTGACGACCACCGCCAACGCCGGCGTCTGCTGGCGCCGCCGTTTCACGGCAAGAGCGTCAAGAACTACGAAACCATCATCGAAGAGGAGACGCTGCGCGAGATTGCGAGTTGGCCGCACGGTGTCCCGTTCGCCACGCTGCCGTCGACGATGCGCATCACGCTCAACGCGATCCTGCGTGCGGTATTCGGGGCCGAGGGAGCCGAACTCGACGAGCTACGCAGGATCATCCCGCCGTGGGTCACGCTGGGCTCGCGGCTGGCGACGCTGCCCAAACCCAAACGCAACTATGGCCGTTACACGCCGTGGGGACGTTTGGTCGAGTGGCGGGCCCGGTACGACGCGATCGTTGACACGCTCATCGACGACGAAAACGGCGACCCGTACTTCGAGGACCGCGCCGATGTGCTGGCGCTGATGCTGCGCAGCACCTACGAGGACGGTTCGGCCATGACGCGCGAGGATATCGGCGACGAGTTGTTGACCCTGCTGGCGGCCGGACACGAGACCACCGCCTCGGCGCTCGCCTGGACCTTCGAGCGGGTGAGCCGACACCCCGGGGTGCTGACCGCGCTGGCGGACGAGGCCGACACCGACGACAACGAGTTGCGCCAGGCCACGATTCTGGAAACACAGCGCAGCCGAACGGTTATCGACGCTATCGGTCGCCACGTCTACGCCCCGGCCTACGAACTCGGTGACTGGTCGATCCCGCAGGGGCACACCATTATCGTCAGCATTTCGCGGCTGCACAGTGACCCCGAACTTTTCCCCGACCCCGACCGCTTCGATCCGCAGCGCTTCGTCGGGACCAAGCCGCCCAGCTTCGCCTGGATCCCCTACGGCGGTGGGGCCCGCCGCTGCGTGGGCGCGGTGTTCGCAACCAGGGAGAGGGGCGTGGTGCTCCGACCTGTGTTGCGCCCCTTCACAATCGAATCACCGCCCGCACCCGGGGAGAAACTGCACGCCCGCGGTGTCGCCTACACCCCCAAGGGCGGCGGGATGATCACGGTCCGTCGACGCTAGGGTCAGCTCTCGACGGCGGCCCGTCGTGGCAACTTCCAGTCCGGCCGGATGTAGTGGCAGGTGTACCCGTTGGGATAGTGCTCCAGGTAGTCCTGGTGCTCGGGCTCGGCCTGCCAGAAATCGCCGGCGGGGCTGACTTCGGTCACCACCTTGCCCGGCCACAGCCCTGATGCCTCGACGTCGGCGATGGTGTCCTGCGCAACGCGCTGCTGGTCCTCGTCGAGGTAGAAGATCGCCGAGCGATAGCTGGTCCCGATGTCGTTACCCTGCCGGTTCGTGGTGGTGGGGTCGTGGATCTGGAAGAAGAACTCGAGAATCGTCCGGAAGTCGGTCTCGGCCGGGTCATAGGTGATCTCGATGGCTTCGGCATGGGTGCCGTGGTTGCGGTAGGTGGCGTGCGGGACGTGGGGGTCGCCGGTGTAGCCGACCCTGGTCGACACCACGCCGGGCTGCTTGCGGATCAGGTCCTGCATGCCCCAGAAGCAGCCGCCGGCCAGGATTGCCTTCTTGTATTCCGTCATCCTGTCGATTATCCACTTCCTCGACAAACCGCAGTAGAACGTGTTCTAGTTTCTTGCGTGAAGCACGTTTTCAGCCGTGACGAACTCGCCGCCGCGTTCGACACGTTCGAGCAGACCGTGGCGCACGCCGCCGCGACCAAGAACTGGGACGAGTGGGTGGGGCACTACACCCCGGATGTCGACTACATCGAGCACGCCGCCGGCACCATGAAGGGCCGCGACGAGGTGCGTAGCTGGATCCGCCAGACGATGTCGACCTTTCCGGGCAGCCACATGACGGCGTTTCCGTCGCTGTGGTCGGTGATCGACGAGGCAACCGGGCGGATCATCTGCGAGTTGGACAACCCGATGCGTGACCCCGGCGACGGGACGATCATCAGCGCGACGAACATCTCGATCGTCACCTACGCCGGCGACGGCACGTGGTCTCGCCAAGAGGACATCTACAACCCGCTGCGCTTCCTGCGTGCCGGGGTCCAGTGGTGCAAGAAGGCGGAAAAGCTTGGCACACTTGACGATGACGCGGCGCGCTGGCTGCAGACCTACGGAGGAAAACAGTGAGTGCTCCGAAACTGGTGATCGGCGCCAACGGTTTCCTGGGCTCGCATGTCACCCGTCAACTCGTGGCGACAGGTGCCGACGTCCGCGTCATGGTCCGACGAGGCGCCAACACCCGCAGCATCGACGGCCTCGCCGTCACCCGCTTTCACGGTGACGTCTTCGACACCGCCACCGTGCGCGACGCGATGCAGGGCTGCGAACAGGTGTATTACTGCGTGGTCGACACCCGGGCCTGGCTGCAGGATCCGGCGCCGCTGTTCCGTACCAACGTCGAAGGGTTGCGTAACGTCCTCGACGTTGCGGTCGAAGAGCCCCTCGCGGCCACGCTGAAGCGCTTCGTGTTCACCAGCACCTACGCGACCATGGCCCGCCGGCACGGTCATGTCGCGGACGAGACCGAGCAGATCGACCGCCGCAAGCTGACCCCGTACGTGCAATCGCGGGTGCAGGCCGAGGATCTGGTGCTGCGCTATGCCGCGCAGAAAGGCTTGCCCGCCGTCGCCATGTGCGTGTCGACGACCTACGGCGACGGCGACTGGGGCCGCACCCCGCACGGGGCGTTCATCGCCGGTGCGGTCTTCGGCAAGCTGCCGTTTTTGATGAACGGCATTCAGTTGGAGGCCGTCGGCGTCGACGACGCGGCGCGGGCGATGTTGATCGCCGCCGAGCAGGGCCGCAACGGCGAGCGCTACATCATCTCCGAGCGGATGATTTCGTTGAACGACGTGGTCGAGATCGCTGCCGACGAGGTGGGTGTGCCTGCGCCGCGGCGGGCCATTTCGGTGCCCGTGCTCTACGCGATGGGGATGTTAGGCAGCCTGCGGGCCCGGCTGACCGGTAAGGATGCCGAACTCAGCATGCGGTCCGTGCGGATGATGCGCGCCGAAGCTCCGGTCGACCACGGTAAAGCCGCCCGCGAATTAGGTTGGCAGCCAAGGCCTGTCGAGGAATCTATCCGGGAGTCCGCACGATTCTGGGCCAACCTGAAGAATGCCAAGCGGGACAGCGAGCCCACACCGTCCGAATAGGCCGGAATCGTCCTTAACTTCTCCCGCCGTCCCGTCCGCGTGTCTCGTGTGACCGGAACGGTTTTTGTTACATAGTGTGACCCATGGTGAAGCAGTGGCGCCGCTGCGCTGATGCAGGTGCCCCTGCCCCACGCGCCGCCCCGTCGGCGAAGTGGGTGGGTCGATGACGGCAATGGTGCCGATCGGACTGGTCGGATATGTGCGCGATCAGATCACGCCACCGTTGGCGACCGTGGGCGGATTCGCCCGGATGTGCATCCTGACGGGAAAAGCGTTGTTCCGTCCGCCTTTTCACTGGGACGAATTCATCATCCAGACCTGGTTCATCACCCGGGTCGCATTGCTGCCGACGGTGGCGGTCTCCATCCCGCTGACCGTGCTGATCGTATTCACCCTCAACACGCTGCTGGCAGCCTTTGGCGCAGCGGACATTTCAGGTGCCGGTGCCGCGCTGGGGGCGGTGACGCAACTGGGCCCGCTGACCACCGTGCTGGTCGTCGCCGGCGCGGGGTCGACGGCCATCTGCGCCGACCTGGGTGCACGAACGATCCGCGAAGAGATCGACGCCCTCGAGGTTCTCGGCATCGACCCCATCCACCGGCTGGTGGTGCCGCGGGTGGCGGCCGCCACCGTTGTTGCGACACTGCTCAACGGAACCGTCATCACCATCGGGCTGGTGGGCGGCTTCCTGTTCGGCGTCAAGCTCCAAAATGTCTCGGGCGGGGCCTATCTGGCCACCCTGACCTTGGTCACCGGCCTACCCGAGGTGGTGATCGCGACCATCAAGGCCGCGATCTTCGGGATGATCGCGGGCCTGGTCGGTTGTTACCGGGGCCTGACCACCAAAGGTGGCCCCAAGGGCGTCGGTGTCGCCGTCAACGAAACCTTGGTGCTGTGTGTGCTCTCGCTGTTCGCGGTCAATGTGGTGCTGACGACCATCGGCGTCCGGTTCGGGACGGGTCGCTGACGTGGCCACCGCGACCGTCCTGCGCGCGCGGTTTCCGCGCACGGTCGCAGGGCTCGATCATTACGGCCGCGGCGCGATCCGGGGCATCAACAAGGCCGGACAGCTCACCAGGTTTTCGGTCGGCAGTGCCTGGTCGACCGGTTGGGCGCTGCGCCGCTACCGCCGGGAGACGTTGCGCCTGATCGCGCAAATCGGGATGGGCACCGGCGCGATGGCGGTCGTCGGCGGAACCGCGGCGATCGTCGGATTCGTGACGCTGTCCGGCGGCTCGCTGATCGCCATCCAAGGCTTCGCGTCGCTGGGCAACATCGGCGTCGAGGCATTCACCGGATTCTTCGCCGCGCTGGCCAACGTCCGTGTCGTCACCGCGGTGGTGACGGGGGTCGCGCTGGCGGCGACGGTCGGCGCGGGCGCGACGGCCGAACTGGGCGCGATGCGGATCAGTGAGGAAATCGACGCGCTCGAGGTGATGGGCATCAAGTCGGTGGCGTTCTTGGTATCGACCCGGCTGATGGCCGGCCTGGTGGTCGTCGTCCCGCTCTACGCGATGGCGCTGGTGATGTCGTTTCTGTCGGGACAGGTTGTCACCACGCTGTTTTACGGCCAATCCGAGGGCACCTACGAGCATTACTTCCGGACGTTTCTCCGCACCGAGGACGTGTTCTGGTCCGGCGGCGAAGTCATTGTCATGGCGGTGATCGTGATGATCACCCATTGCTACTACGGCTATACCGCCAGCGGCGGCCCGGTCGGAGTAGGCGAAGCAGTCGGGCGGTCGATGCGTTTTTCGTTGGTGTCCACGGTGATCGTCGTGCTGCTCACGTCGCTTGCACTCTACGGCGTCGACCCGAATTTCAATCTCACGGTGTAAGCAGACGATGACCGCCAAGAAGGAGCGACACTCGCGAACGTGGCCGGACACCGCCGCCGGAGTTGGATTTTTCCTGACCTGCGCACTGCTGTTGGCGTTGGTGTACGGGCAGTTTCGGGGCGACTTCACGCCCAAGACCACGCTGACGATGCTGGCCGCGCGGGCCGGCCTGGTGATGGACCGGGGCTCGAAGGTCACCTTCAACGGCGTCAGTATCGGGCGGGTCGCCGACATCACCGAAGTCCAGCACCGCGGCAATCCGGCGGCGCGCTTCACCCTCGACGTGGATCCCCGATACGTCGACCTGATCCCGCGTAACGTCATCGCGAAGATCACGGCGACAACGGTGTTCGGCAACAAGTACGTGTCGCTGACCTCTCCCAAAGAAGCTGCACCGCAGCGGATTACGCCGTCAACGGTGATCGAGGCTACTTCGGTCACGACGGAGTTCAACACGGTGTTCCAGACGCTGGTCGAGCTTGCCGACAACGTCGACCCGGTAAAGGTCAACCTCACCCTCGGCGCGACGGCGCAGGCGCTGACTGGGCTGGGCGACAAGTTCGGCCGGTCGATCGTCAACGGTAACAAGATCCTCGACCACGTAAACCGCCGCATGCCGACCATTCGGCACGATATCCGGCAACTCGCGGCGCTCGGCGACGTCTACACCAAAGCGGCGCCGGACCTGTTCGACGCGATCGACAACGCGGTGACGACGGCGCGCACGCTCAACCGCCGTCAGGCTGAACTCGACGCCGCGCTGCTGGCGGCAATTGGATTCGCCAACAACGGAAACGACATCTTCACTCGCGCCAGACCCGTTCTGGAGCGGCTTGCCGCCGACCTCAAGCCCACCGCTCACCTGCTCGACACCTACAGCCCAGAACTGTTCTGCACTATCCGTAACTTCGCCGACGTCGCACCCAAGATCGCCCAGTTGGAGAGCGGCAACCACTACGCGGCGCAACTCGGTGTGGCGATCACCGGGGCCGAGAACCCATATGTGTATCCGGACAACCTGCCGAGAGTCAACGGTCGCGGTGGACCGTACGGAAAGCCGGGCTGCTGGCAGCCGATCACCCGCGACCTGTGGCCCGCGCCGTATCTGGTGATGGACTCCGGCAACAGCATTGCGCCCTACAACCACTTCGAGCTGGGCCAGCCGCTGGCCACCGAATACGTGTGGGGCCGCCAGTACGGGGAGTACACGATCAACCCATGAGAATCAACGGAACCATCGCCCGCCTGGCCGCCGTCGTGTCGGTCCAATTGTTTTTCACTGCAGTCATTGTCGTGGTTTTCGGTCAAATTCGGTTCGACCGTACCAACACCTATTCTGCGGAGTTCAGCAACGCCAGTGGGCTGCGTACCGGACAATTCGTCCGCGCCTCCGGGGTAGAAGTCGGCAAGGTCAAGAAGGTGGACCTGGTCGACAATGACCAGCGGATTCGGGTGGAGTTCACGGTGGACCGCTCGGTACGGCTCTACCAGTCGACCACAGCCCAGATCCGCTACCAGGACTTGATCGGAAACCGGTACCTCGAAATCAGCCGCGGGTCCGGCGAAAACGCTGAAAGAACGCTGTCGCCAGGTGGATTCATTCCGCTGGCGAGGACGCAACCGGCGCTGGACCTCGATGCGCTGATCGGTGGTTTCAAGCCGCTGTTCCGTTCGCTAGATCCGCAGAAGGTCAATACGATTGCGTCGTCGATCATCACCGTCTTCCAGGGC
Organism: Mycobacterium sp. TH-M25; assembly: GCF_057473665.1. Classification (NCBI taxonomy): domain Bacteria; kingdom Bacillati; phylum Actinomycetota; class Actinomycetes; order Mycobacteriales; family Mycobacteriaceae; genus Mycobacterium; species Mycobacterium sp. TH-M25. Next base: position 340 of record NZ_JBYCLA010000164.1, on the reverse strand, counting down.
GAAGGCGGCACCATCAACGACATCCTCGACCAAACCGCGCAGCTGACCGATCGGCTGGCCGAAAGTGACCAGACCATCGGCGACGTGATCCACAACCTGAGCACCGTGCTGGAAACCACCGAACGCCACCATGACCAACTCGATTCCACCATCGACCATTTCGAAGGGCTGATCACTGGGCTGAAAGAACGCGCCGCCCCCTTGGCCGATGGAGCCGCCCGTATCAGTAGCGCGGCGGGCACCATCGCCGACCTGCTCTCGGATAACCGTGCGCTGGTGCGCAGCACAGTCACCCGCTTGGATACAGTGGCCGGCGCGCTCAACGATCAACGCGACCGGG
>NZ_JBYCLA010000163.1:0-32965 GCF_057473665.1 Mycobacterium sp. TH-M25 | reverse complement strand
AGCCCGAGTCAAGCGCGGCGAGGAGATCACCCTTTCTGTGCGCGGCGAGGTAATCGCCCTAATTATCGCGGCGGCCGCCGGTCTTCTCGACTCGCTGGTCAGCGCCGGCAGGGTGCAACCGGCTACAGGGCATGGTCCGGCGCCACGGCCGACGATTCCGATGCGCGACGGCCTCGACGCCGGAACGCTATTAGAGCGCATGCGCTCCGACGAACGGTATTAGAGCGTGATTTACCTGGAAACCTCGGCGCTGGTCAAGCTGATCCGGGTCGAAGTCGAGTCTGACGCCTTAGATGACTGGCTCGATGAACACACCGAAATACGGTGGATAACATCGGCTTTGACCGAAGTTGAACTACCCAGAGCGATCCGGGCAGTCGCCCCCGATGGACTACCGGCCGTGCCCTCCGTGCTAGCCAGACTGGACCGTTTCGAAATCGATGCGGTCATACGCTCGACCGCGGCGGCCTACCCCAACCCAGCTCTGCGCTCGCTCGACGCGATACACCTCGCTACTGCTCAAGTCGCCGCGGCCGTTGCACCATTGGCCGCGTTCGTTACGTACGACAACCGTCTCAAGGAGGCCGCCGAGTCCCTTGCGATCGCGGTCCTCGCACCCGGGAAAACGCCATGAGGCGGTCCGTCCGGTGGCCGCCGACAAGCCATCTTGGGCGTACGGGCGGCTCCCGAGACCCGCGTGCCGAACGTGGCTTGTCGGTCGCGCGTCATATGGTTCGCGGATGCGCCTTGCATCGTTCTGTATCGCCGCGGTGGCCGCGGCCGGTCTCGCTCTCACCGGCGACAGCACCCCCCAGTGCTCCTGGCCCGCCGCCGGTCGAGTTGGGAACGAAGACCAACCTTGCCGCCGTGGTAAACACTGAGCAACCGGTATACGCGCAGCCAGTTTCTCCGAATGTGACGCCGCCACAAAGGATTTGGACCTTGCTGGCGGGAACTGAGATAACCGCGATCTGCCGGTCGAGCGACCCCAAGGTCAACTTCGGGGACAACCTGTACGTGAGCTGGGCCCCAGACAAGTCCGGCTATGTGTACTGGGACAGCGTCTCGATCACGACTCGCACTTCAGACACCAACGAAGCGATCAACGTCTCCGCCCTGAAGGGCTGCTAAGCGACGGTCAGTAAACTTCAGGTATGCCGGCAGCGGTGCTACAGGCTGTGGTTTTCACGCAAGGCGTTGGTCCGGTTATTTGTCGAGCGCTCGGATAAGAAGATCTTTGATCTCAGACTGGCCCTCTTCTAGGGACCGCACCCGCGCATTGGTGTCATCGGACTTGGCCGCGAGCAGGTCGACTTTGCCCTCTACGCGGTCCAACCGTGCGGTGTGGTCACGGACGGTTGCGGCAAGTTCTCGCTGGTTGGCCCCGAGTGCGTTGACCGCTGCAAGAACGGCTCTGTAATCGGCCTGGGTGGCTTCTAAAGCCGCGACTCGCGCCTCGATCTCCTCAAGTGTCGCCACCTGACGATCTTATCCGGAGCCATCCCCGATCTTCGGCGGTGCTGTCGTCGGCGGAGTCACACTGCGCCAGTAATTCCTCAAGCGTGTAGGTGGGTCGCACCACAGGTGTCCTCTGTTAGTCGGACGGTTGTTAGTCGGACGCGTCGACAAGTAGTCAGGATTCGGCGAGCTTTCGTACGCGGTCGTCAACTGGTCGGCCGGTCTTTTTACTGGCGGTGACAGCTGCCTTTGCCGCCATTTTCCGCACCGCAATGCTGCGGGCTTTAGGTTTGTCGCCACCATTAGGCGCTGGGCTGGCGGCCGGCTTCGGTGCCGTCATTTGACCTCCCTCAAGGCTCGGTTGGGTTTCCGGTGCTGATTGCCGTTGTCTCTGTCCCAGCGTAGATTCAGCACGGTACGACCTGCGGATTTAGAGGGGAGGTGTCGGTGATGTCGATTGATGCACCGGGCCAGGCACAGGCCAGCGTGCCTTATCCTTCCGCGCCACCGTACGGGTCTCCTACTTCCCCGCCGCTTCTTTACCCTGGTCCACCTCGCCGGGGCCGCGGCGCGGTCGGTTTCGTTGTCGGCGCGGTCGCGGCGGTCCTCGTTGCCGGGGTGGCGGTAGGCGCGTATGCGGCCGGCCGGTCCGCATCGCCTACGGCGCCAGCGCGCCCGGCCGCACCGAGCAACGTGGCACCTTATCCCCCGCCGACGCTAACTCCCGAAGCCGCTCAAGCCCAGACCTGCGGCGTGCTGAAAACTGATTATCCGGGCGTGGCCCACGCGGTCGAAGAGCGCAACACGTTCAATCACGCGCCGTGGACTGACCCTGGGCTGTTGGCCTCGGTCGATACGTTGGTAACCACTGCCTCAAGCTTGGCTGACAAGCTGGAACGCTCGTTGCGGCCTGAGACACCTGCCGCGCTGCGTAGCGCGGTGGTGGATTATGTCGCCGGGTTGCGTGCCCTCAGCATCTCTGAGCGAAACCATTCAAAAGATCTGCAATTGAACGGCGTGGCGCTGTTTTATAACCAGGTGCTCGAACCGCCGCTGCGGATCTGCGACATTCCCAACTAAGCGCCGACGCCTGCTGCTGGCGGTAACTGCCGTTCGATGCTTGTATCGGCGCTATGGCAGAGATGCGGGTCGATTCGGTAGTCGCAGGTCCGGCGTTTTCAGCGGCCGGTGAGGTGAAGCCGGCGCCGGCTCATGGTGTCGGCGTTTGCGGTACGGACCCTCTGACAACGGCAGCCCGGTTAGGTATCAGTGCGGCGAGCACGGCGCTGCTGGCCGCCGATGGCGTCGCCACGGACAACGAAGCAACCGCTGGTATGACTGGTACGACGAACGTGCAGAATTTCAGCCGCGCAGAAGGAGATCATGCCGCCCGCCTTCGTTATCCGGTGACCGGCGGCGGCACAGCGCCGGTATCGGTGTAACCGATGTTTACTGGTGGCTCCTTAGGCCACGGCTGCGAAAAGCCTAGCGACGCTTGGTCACTGTGCATGCTTGGCGACAATTGGCCGGAGACTGCAAGCATTGAGGCGATCAAAGCGACCGTCGACGAGTACCGGGCCGCGTATCCGGTTGCGCTTGACCGTGTTTCGCAGCTGGAGTCTGCGCGTGAGGCGATCGCCAGGTCGATGGAAGGCGAGCATTTCGAGGCCATGCACCAACGGATGCAAGAGCTGGTCAGGGACCGCAAAGCGATTGCGCACGGCATTGAAAGGCTTGTCTATTACGGCGATTTGATGGTGCAGGAGTGCTACGACACCCAACGAGCGCTCGCCGGTGAATGCGAGCGGGCGGTCGAAGTGTGCTGGGAATACGAAAAAGCCCGGAACTACCCTATGCTGCAAGTCGAGCTAGACGCGGGCATGAGTCGATGCACGCAGCTGGCCGGCGAGGCGACAGGAAATGTTGATGGCTGGGCCAAGTTGCAGGCGGCAGCCATGCCGACAGTAACCCCGGCCACATGGGGAGGCGGCGGTTCGCAGGCGGGTGGCCAGGCCGCCGGCCAGACAGGCGACCCGACCATCAAAGCGGCAAAATGGGACCCGTACAAACAAGCTGGCGGACCAGACGGAGACGGCTCCGGACAGAGGACGCCGACCTCCGCATCGGACGGCGCTGAACCCGGTGACGGCGAGTCATCCACGACATCGTCGACTGGCAACAACGGAACCGGACAAAAAAGCCCAGATGCTCAGCAAGGTTCGGACCCAGCGTCATCTACTCAGGCCGGCCATCACGGCCACGGCAGCCGGGACCCCGATTCGGCTAACGGGTCAAGTGGCTCTGGCGGGCCAGGATCTATGCCTGCATCCAGCTTGGGGAGCTTGGCGTCCGCTGGCGGGGGCGGCAGCGGGTTGGGTTCGTCGTCTGGTGGTTTGGGGGGTTTATCGGGTTTAGGTTTGGGGAGCGGGTCCCCGGCTGGGGCGGGGTCTGGCGGCCTCGGAACGCCACCACCACTGTTATCGCCGCCGCCGGGCTTAAGCGGTATGGGCGCCGGGTCTGGTGCGGGTTCGGGTGGCGGGGTCCCTCCGGCGGTGACGTCGCCGGTCATTCCTCCGGCGGTGAGTGCTGCGCAGCCGATCCCTCCTTCTCCGAGCGCTGCTCCGTCGCCTTCGGCGGGTGCTTTCACCGGAAATCCCTCTGCTTCGCCGGCATCGACGTCGGCGCTTTCGGCTGCCCCGGGTGGCGGTGCCGGCAGCTCTGCAGGGTCGGGTGGGCCGGTTGGGATGGCGCCGATAGCTGCGCCGCCTCCTGCGACTCAGATGGGTCCGGCTCCTACGGCGTCTCCTGGGTTGTCTCAGGGCGCGATCAGCCCTGCTAGCGCGGCGGTGGCCAGCGGTCCTAGCTCGGCGTTGGGTTCGCCTGGGATGAGTGTGGTGCCGGCGTCGTTCACCGAGGACCGCCCGGTGAAGATGAATGCCCACGCCCAACTCGCGGTGAATACGGTGAAGGCGTTGATCCCGGGTGTGGCGGTGTATCCGGGCCTGTCTGTGGCGGCCGCGGTCGTGCAAGCTGTTGGTGGTGTGCCGCAGGTGGTGATCGCGACGAATGAGGGCACGGGCTATCTACCGGAGGGTTGTTTCCTGCCGCCGGGTGTTTTGCACGCCTTCGCCGAAATCGACACTGTGGACTTCGATTTCAAGTGGATGGGGTGGGTTGACCCGGCCCGGATTCTCATTGACTACATGGTGACCTGCGAGCATCGCGGCCAGCCTGTCGAGTTGCTGGGTTTGGCGTCGAGTGTTGCTGTTCGTGATGACACGAAAAACATGTTCCCCCAGGTCGTTCCAAACGTGACACCAGATGCAGGGGCGAAACCTCTTGGTGCAGAACGAGGTAACCGGCACCGGCTGCAGGTGCTGGTGCCGGCGTTTTACGATGAGCTGGGGCGCGCAGAGCCTTGGGTGCGCCAGAAGGCGGCGCGGGGCGCCACGCACGCCGCGATGCGTCTAGGCGTCGCGGCCCCTCTCGTAGCGCCAGGGGCGCCGTGGCACGTTCTCAACGAACAAAAACAGGATCTGTCCGCGGCACAATGGTCCTCTTTGCGCGAAGATTACGATCAGCGGTCGCGCATCGTGGGCGCGATGCGGCCAGGCTTCGCGTCCGGCGGCCGTAGCGCCGAAATCACGACTCGGTACCAGCAGGCATTCTGCCAACTACGCGCACTGGAGACCCTGCTGGGCTGGCAAGAGGCTCCGGACGTGTCGCCTGAAGACGTCATCTATGCCGCATACCAGGCGGGGATCGACCTGAACGCGCTCCTGCAGAAGGTGTGACGTGGAAGATCGGGACGAGGACGCCATCCGGGCCGCCATGTTCGGCCTCGCGTCGCTGAAATGGGACCTACTCAACGTACTCCGAACTCCGGAAGTTGGCCGGGCTGAGTACGAAGAGATCGCCGGCGTGATCGATTTCATGGAATGGATCGGCGCGACAGTCGCCCAGGTCTACCGGCCCCTCCCGGAGGGGCCGGTTCCCGCACTCGTTGCCTTATTTCACACGGAGATGCCGCTGGACTCCATGTCTGAGTCCCCCCGGATCACTGGGTTGGCACACAATCGACCGATGTTGCCTCACACCGGGTTCAAGACGCTCCCGGAATCAGGTGAGCACGTCCGAAGAATGCTCGCCGGTCGCATCGAGTCGCTAGCAACTTGCTGCAGCGATATTGGTGTGGCGACCTGCGCCCGGGTCCAGCAGCTTTGCCTGGCTCTTGGTGGTGCGGATGAAGCGACAATTCGGCGCGATGAGGAGGTCCGTGAGGCGCAGCGCCGTTATCCGTGGACGCGGATTCGCTAGCGGCTTGATCGCCCGCTACGAACCATTGGTGGGATGGTCTGCTGGTGGCGGTAGGCCCGTGTGGTTGTTAGCGTGCGGGCGTGATTGATGAGGTGCGTGGCGAGACCCGGTCTGTGACTGAGCCTGATGATGATCGTCCTCAGGGTTTGTTGGCGACGTGGGCGCAGATCAAGGCGCATTTTTGGTTGCGTCGCCGGGTGGGTTATGGGTTGACGTTGCGGAATGTGTCGATGCAGTTCGATTTGGCGCGGTATTTGCGTGCGGTCCCGATGGTGGCGGCGATTGTGTTGCTGGTGGTGTGCGGTGGAGCGTACATCTTTTCAGTGATCCGTCCCGCGGGTGAGATTGGTGATGGAACGCGGTTTGTGATGGATCGCGAGAGTGGCCGCAAGTACATCAACGCCAATGGCTTGTTGTATCCAGTCCTCAATGAGTCGTCGGGTCGGCTGATCGTTGGTATGGCCAATGATCCGGTCGGGGTGGCGCATTCGGCTGTCGCTGCTCGCCCGCAGGGCCCGCTGGTTGGTATACCGGGTGCTCCGGATGAAATGCCGGTTACCAATGGTGATTTGGTGTCGGTTGCTGTGTGCCAGAAGGTTCCGGTGGATTCGGTGGCCGGGCATGTGACGGTCGCGGTGCTCGATGGTGGGCTGGTGTTGGGTACGCGGGCGCACCGTATGGGTGCGTTGGATGTGCTTGTTGGGGTGTTGAACGGGCAGACGTACGTGATTTGGGATGGCAAGAAGTCGGTGATCGATCCTGGGGATCGGATTGTGTTGTCGGCACTGGGCATTGACCGAGAGGCGGTGAGTCACCCGATACCGTTGGCGCCGGCATTCGGTAATGCGGTGCCGGCTAATCTGCCGCTGGTTGATCCGGTGGTTCCGGATGCCGGCATGCCGGCGCCGTGGAAGCTTGGCAGGCCGCTGAATGTGGGTGCGGTTGTGCAGGCAAAGTCGCCGAGTAGCGGGCAGCGGTATTACGTGGTGCTCAAGGATGGCATTCAGGAGATATCGGCCACGGTTGCGTCGATGTTGCGCAGCGAAAACGCTTTTGGATCAGCCGATGTTCCGCTGATCGAACCGGACGTGTTAGCTGCGGTGCCCCAGGTGACGATTGTTCAGACTTCGCAGTACCCTCCGGCTCCGGTGCATGTGCTCGATGGTCGCGAGCAGCCTGTGTCGTGCTGGATGTGGGAGAAGGGCCGCACGGCCTCGAGCGCGGCAATGAGCGTGGCGGTCGGTAGTGAGTTGCCGATCGCCTCGTCGGCGGATGCGTCGCTGGCGCCGGTGGTGGGGCCTCATGATGGGGCCACCACCGCCGATGTGGTGTATATGGCGCCGGGCGCTGCGAATTGGGTTCGTACCACGGGAAATTCGCAGGCTGCATCGTCGCAGGAGTCGTACTGGTGGTTGGCGCCGTCCGGTTCGCGGTTTGGGGTGGCGGCGGGCGACCATTCGCGTGAAAGCCTCGGTTTGCCCGACGCGACGCTGCCGATGCCGTGGGCGGTGTTGCGGCTGTTTCCCCGCGGTCTACCTGCCCACGTGGAGCTGTCCAAGGCTGATGCGATGGCGCAGCACGAAAACGTCCCCGTTGATCCGGCGCCGAGTGCGTTGGCCCCTTCGTCCTAGCAGGAAAGAGAAGACCGTTGAGCGAATTGATCCATGTCCGGCCATCTGATCAGGAGCGGCCGAAGGCGCCGACGCTGCACGATCAGGAAATAACCCTTGAGAAGCCGCCAGAGACGCCGCGGCGGGATTCGGGGGCCTGGAGTGTGTTCGGTCCTGCCCTGGTGGTGGTGGGGCTAATCGGGATGCTATTCGTCGGTTTCCGCAACGGCCGGGCGTTTAACGGCGGCTGGATGACGATGCCGCTGATGATGGTTGTCGGGATGACGATGATGTTCCGTCGCCGGAGCGGTCAAAGTCAGGGGTCGGTGGCTAAGCGTCGCGCCGATTATGCCCGCTATCTCGATGGGGAGCGGGAGGCGGCGCTGGAGGTGGCGCGCACGCAATTCGCGGTGGCCGAATTCCATTATCCGTCACCGGATGTGCTGGCAGCGCGGATCGGATCGACCCGCATGTGGGAGCGCGGACGCGGTGACGGCGAGCATCAAAAATTCGGGTACGTGCGGATCGGTCTCGGTGTCGAGCGATCCCGCAGAAAGTACAACCAGGTCGAGTTGGGCGCCCTGATTGATCAGGAGCCGGCGTGCGCACAGATGGTTGGGGATCTGATCGCCGAGCAGAGTTATGTCCGCGATATCCCCCGGTCTTTGAGCTTGGTTGATCATCCGGCGTGGCTGTGCGGCGGCGACATCGATGCCGCGCGCGCCAGTGTGCGGGCGATGGTGATGCATGCAGCGTTTTTCCACGGTCCCCAGGATCTCGGTGTCGCGGTGATCACGAGCGAGGACCGTGCTGCGGTGTGGGACTGGGTGAAGTGGTTACCGCATCACCGCGACGAGACCAAGAGCAAACCCATGACGTATGCCTCCGCGGTCGACCTTGTCGGTTCGCTGGGCGAAGCGTATAGCTCTCGCGGCATGTTCAAAGCGGCCGCTGTGCGTCGATCCAGTATGGCGGCGGCCGCGGGAAGCATGTCGGCTCCCGGGGGCAGTGACCAGGGCGCGGGCCGGTTTCTGATCGTGGTGTGCGACAACGATTTTGTGGATTGGCCGGTGCTGCTGCGGGCCAATCAAGGCGGCGCGGAATCAGGCGTGGAGGGTGTGTGCTTCCTGGTGGTCGGCGGCGACGCGGGGCCGCTGAGGTCAGCGCCGACGACGTTGACGTTTGAAAGCCAGGACCGGGTGCTGCGACCGGAGTCAGAACGGGCCGTACCGGAGTTGTTGGCCAAGCCGGATCAGGTTGAGTTGTGGTCGGCGGAGGCGTTCGCGCGCCGTCTGGCGGCGTGGCGGCCGGGGTCCAAGGCGAGTGCGCTTCTCGGTGCGCGTGCGGGTGAGGCGCCGGCGCTGCGGCTGGGATCGTTGATCGGCATTGAGGACTGGGCGGACTTCGATCCGGAGCAAACATGGTTGTGGGCCAAGAATCGCCGTAATTTCCTACGCGTTCCGGTGGGTCAGTTCATCGATTCTGGCCGGCCGTGGTTTCTGGACATGAAAGAGGATGAAACTGCTCACGGTCCGCACTTCGGGTTGGGAGGTAAGACGGGCGGTGGTAAGTCGCAGTTTCTGCGGACGCACACGTTGGCGCTGGTGTGTACGCACTCGCCCCAGGATCTGGTGCTCATTCCGGCGGATTTCAAGGGCAACAGCACGTTTCGCGGGTTTGAGGAGATCCCGCATGTGCTGATGGTATTGAACAACCTTGAAACGAGCCCCGACAGCGTGACGCGACTTATTCAGGTGTTGATGGGTGAGTTGGAGCGCCGTCAGCGCATCCTGGACCGCGCCGGTGATTTGGCGGTGGCCGGGGTGATCGACCGGGTACCCGCCAACATCATGGAATATCGGGCGCTGCGGGCGAAGCGGCCGGACCTCAATCTGGAACCAATGCCGCATCTCTACATTCCGTTCGACGAGCTGATGCAGGCGAAGCGGACTTTTCCGGAGTTGCTGAGCATTATGCGTATCACTGGCACGGTGGGCCGCTCGCTGGGTGTGCACATGGCGCCGGTGTCCCAGCAGCTCGACGACAACTTGATGGCTGGTATCGGCACCCACCTGACGTCGCGAATCGCGTTGAAGATGAACGATCCTCGCGACTATCGGGCGGTCCTGGGCCAGTCCAATCCTGGTGCTCTGCCGGACCGTAAAGGGGTTGGATATTTCGTGCCCAACCTTGACTCGCCCGCGCAGCGGGTCCAGGTCGCCTACGTGTCAGGCACGTACAGGCCACCGGTGAGCGAGGCCGTGGTCGAAGAACGCGCGGCAGTGGCCACCGAGGCGCGTCCCCGGGTGCTGTCAGCGTTCAAGACCCCAGCGGTGGCCGCGGTTGAGCGGGTGTTCGGGTCCGACGCAGACCCGAAGGAGGCCCCTGAACCGGTGATCGAGCAGGACGCTGCTGAGCGCGAGCTCACCGACGAGGTGGTTGCTGACGAGGACGAAGAAAAAGACATTTCATCGACCGATATGGGTGTGGCTATCGCGGTGCTGAAGGCGCACGGCGGCCGCGCCGATCACATTCCGTGGCTGCCTGAACTGCTGTCCTACAGACCGGTTTTCGATTCTGTCGCCACCTATATTCGGCAACTGCGGCCAGAGCTGGCCGAACACCTGCTCGACTGGGATGCCGGCCACCCGGGGCGCTATGTCAAGGATCTGGTTACGGACCTGGGATCGGGCCCGCTGACCCCGGTGTCGCCGTGCGGGATCATTGACAAGCCGCGCGAGCACGCGCAGGACGTGTTGACGATCGACCTGAGCGCCAACACAGCGCTCGCCGGCGCGCAAGATGCAGGGAAATCCTTTGGCCTGCTGTCGATCCTGACTGCGGCCGCGACGTTGTACAGCTGCGAGCGGATGCAGTTCTTTTGCATCGACAACGGTGGAGGTGAGTTGTCGTGGCTGGAAAACTTGAACCATGTTGGGGCGGTCATCAGCGGCGACGGTGATGTCTACGGCATCGGCCGCATGGTCAACCACGTGCAGCACATCATGAATCGTCGGTCGGCGAGCTGGTCGGCGGCGCGGATCTCCACGGTCGACGAGTGGCGAGCTCGGCGTTTCGGCGGTGATGCCGCTACCGCCGCCAGTGTCCCTGATGACGGGTATGGGGATGTGTACCTGGTCATCAACGGCTTCGACAAGTTTCTGCAAGCCTTCCCCGAGCACGTCCCGACCATCGAAGCGATCGGCCGCAGCGGGCCTGATCGTGGCGTGCACCTGCTGGTGTCGGCCAATTCCTGGAACACCAAGGGCACCTTCCAGCTGTGGGAAAACTGCTTCAAAAGCCGCTATGAGCTGCGTTTAGACAATCCCAACGACTCCTTGATGACGAGTAGCGCGGCCCAGTCGGTACCACAGTTCCCAGGTCGCGGACTCATCACGGTGTCGGGCGCTAGTCGTGCCCGTCGCGGGCAGGTGCAGGTCCAGGGCGCCGACGCTGTACCGCCGGAACCGATTGTCTGGCATGTTCTTTACTCGGCCCCCGAGGTGGTTACCGCTGGCGGCCAGCGAATTTCGGTCAGTACCGATGCAGCTGCCGCGACCACCTACATCAACGATCTGCGCCCGGCGGCCCGGCCGGTGGACCGCATGCCTGAGCTGCCCACCCAAATCCGGATGAGCAAGATTCTGGCGGACTTTCCGGCGCAGACCGACACCTCCAAGATCCTTCTGGGTCTCGCCGAAACCGATGCGAAACCGTACTACTGGTCGCCGGCCGACGACGCCAACCTCGCCATCGTCGGTAGCTCGGAGTCTGGTCGATCGACCACGCTCAAGCTGATACTGCATCAGCTACAGCGGCGCATCGAAACCGCGCCCGAGGGGCAGAAGCCACTTGTGGTGGTTTTCGACCAGTCGCAAGCTCTTGCCGGGGTGGCCATGGACGCGGACTACGTGTACACCGCCAGCCAGATTCCCCGCGCGGTGCAGAAGATCAACACGGTGCTTGCCTCGCGTGACACCGGTGAGGAACTCACCCAGGCTGAACTGGTCGCCCTCCGCGAATCCGGGCAACGCTTCCAGGGGCCGGAGGTGTTCGTCATCATCGACAACCTGACCGACTTCCTCAGCCCGGCCGACCCGTTCGGCTGGGACACCGCCATCGAGAAGGCGAAGCTGATCGGCTTCCATGTCATCGTGACCCGCTTCGCCGACCCAAGCCTGACCGGTGCGTGGATGAACCGCGGCATGATGTTCGCGCTCAAGCGAGCCAACGCACCGATCATGCTGATGTCAGCTTCGCCGGAGTTGATTAACGTCGTCGGCAAGCTGCGCGGCCAGATACTTCCGGCCGGCCGGGGGCTTGTGATCGGCCGCGCCGCATCGACGATGATCCAAGTGGCTGTGCCCGACGACGAGCCGTGGCTGCAGATCCCAGCCGGCACGGCCGCCCAGGGCTGAGCCGCTGCTGCTTGCGCTAACCGCGCAAATCGTTATCGTGGGATCGGTCACAGCGCTGACCTGGTATATCGACACAAAATCACAGGTTGGCCACCCACCATCGTGGAGGATTACACCGTGGAGCTGATCACAACCACCGAGGGCTTAGCAGCCGGCGCAACCGCCCACGGGGCACACGCCGTTGAAGTGGAAGGGATGGCCGCCGGAACTGCTGTGGCCACGAGTGCCGTACTGCCCGGCACGTTGAGCCCCGCGGTGATCGAAGGTACGGCCCGCGTCGTTGCTCACGGCGCAAACAAGCTGGCCGTCAGCACGGCGGGGTCGGCCCTGGTGGCCGCGGTCTCGGCGGCGATCGGCGAAAACGGCATCGCCTACGGGATCACCGAGGACGCCAACGCCGCGGCCCTGCTGGTCTAACCCGCGTTGCACTAAGTCATGACTGATGCGCCAGAGGCGTTGCCCCCCGAGGTGAACTCTTCGCTGGTTCATGGCGGGGACGGACCGCTGTCGTTGGAGCAAGCCGCGCTCGCGTTCGCCGAGGCCGCCGCCGATGACGCGGCAAACGCCCAGACGTTGATGGGCATCGTTGCGGCGGTCAGCGCACAGTGGGAAGGCACCGCCGCCACGCAGTATTCCGCCGCTCTGCAACCCTTGATCGCGTGGTTTGAAGCACTCGCGGTCAATGGTGCGGCCAGCGCCGAGCAGATCCAGCTCGCGGCGGCGTCGATCACCGAGGCCATCGCGACGGCCCCTCACCCGACGCTGGTGGTGGAGAACCGCACCACGTGGGGTGTGCTGGCATCCACGAACTTTTTCGGTGTCAACACTCCCGCCATGGAGGTGCAAGACACGCACTACTTGGAGATGTGGTTTCAGGCGGCGTTCGCGCGGGGCACCAGTGACATTGAGACCGAGGTCGCGACGACGTCGCTCATGCCGTTCCAACCGCCACCGATACCGGTAAACCTCGGTGCGATGGGCGCACCGGTGTCGGCTGCGGTCTCCATGGCGTCGTTCACTGTGCCGCAAGGCGTCGCCAATGCGGCCGATCTTGGTGTGTCTGACGTGGGTTGGGATACCACCTTGACCTCTGGGGCCGCGGGTGACGGGGCGGGCATGGCGGGTTCGCGGCCGAACTCGTCGTGGGCTAGCGAGGCCAATGAGACCGGCAACGATCAGGAAAACCAGCTGCAAGACGCCTCGCGGCAAGGCAGCCAGGACATGTCACAGTTCGCGTCGCAAGCGGGCAGCATGGCCAGCCAGGCCGCGTCGATGCCTACCCAGCTACTTCAAAGCTTCCAGCAACAAGCGACCCAAGTGCCGCAACAGTTTTCATCGATTCTGCAGCCCCTGATGTCCTCGGCGAACCTCAACAATGGGCTCGGCGGTCTCGGCAGCGGTGCCGGTGTACCGGCCCTGCCGGTGAATTTCGCTTCGGGGACAGGGAATTTGAGCGCCGCCCTGACCCGGCCGGCGTCACTCTTTGGCGGCAGCGGCGGCAGCGGCGGTTCTGGCCTGCGCCTTCCGGGTTCGTCGTTAGGTGCGGCTTCCGCGCCGGAGTTGTCAGCGGCGTCGGCGGCCGGTCGGGCCGCCTCGGGTGCTGGCGCCGCGGCCGGGCCCGGCGGGACCGGCTTTCTGGGAAGCCCCCGCCCGGGATCGTCGAGCCAGACGAATTCACGTAATCCCTACGAGAGCAACTCGCTGGGCCTAGACCACGAGCGAGCGGTCTAAGCGGCGATGAGATGCAACGGGAGGTTGCTTGTTGCGCTTACTTTCCCGGGCGCGCAAACTACCCGCAGATCGACCAAAGCCCAAGGTGGGCGCGGGTGACTAATCACGAAGGAGAACACGTTTCATGGCTGAAGTAAGAGCCGATGTCGCGGCCCACAGCGCCTCGGCCGGTCGGATTCTGACGGTCGCCGACGAGCTGCAGGGCCTGCTAGGCCAGATGCAGGCGGAGGCCGATGCCACCTCGGCTATCTGGTCGGGTGACTCGCACGTGTCGTTCCAGGGCGGTACGGCGCAGATTCACGCCGAGCTTCAAAAGGGTCAGGCCGCGACCGCGGAAATCAGCAACAAGGTCAGCCACACCGGCACCAACTACGGCTCCACGGAGTCGCAGAGCGCCGCGACGCTGGGCCACACCGGCATCTAACCGACAACCGACCACACTTCGAAAGGACCTACTGCACCATGACATCTGGTATTCCCATCCATCAGGTCTTCCCGGCGCTGCACGATGCGCTGGACACGCTGGACTCGCTGACTCAGGCAGCGCGGGCCAAGCAGGAAGAGCTTGAAAACGAGTTGAATGTCTGGACTGGTTTCTGGTCAGGTCAGGCGCACGAGGCCGCGACCGCCTGGTCAAGAAATGTGTCAGCGCAGCTGGAGCACAGCATCCAGGCCGCGTCGAACTACACCGCGACGGCCCGCAGCACCGTGAACGACATGCAGGCCCAGGAGCTGACCAACACGGGCATCTGGACCTAGCCGCCTCCGGACTGGTTCGACGCTAGAAGAACGACGTTGCACGGCTTGGGGCCACTGCCGAAAACTCGGCGGCTGGCCCCAAGCTCGTTTTAGCAGAGAGGTTTTCGATCACATGGTTGCTGCCGTCGCGCAAGTAACGCTCAGCGTGTCGTCGTTGTTGGCGTTGCAGCGGCTTACTGGCGTGACGATGCTGCCCGCGCACCTGCGCATCCGTCCGCAGCTGCTCAGGATGGCCGACCGCGACCTGCCGGTCAGCGCCGAGGAGCGCCAAGTGTTGAGTGATGCGGGCTTGCTGGACGGCAACGTCGTCGACCCCGACGCTGTGACAATGCTGCGTGCGCTGGTCTCCCCCGACGCGGAAATCACCATGACGTTGGCGGCGCCAGGACTCGACGATACATACGTCAGTCTGATCCGGCGAAGCGAGTTGGTGGTGGCCGCCATCCGCTGCGATGACTCGGTGACCATTGACGCCTACATGAACTTTCACGAGCGCGACGTCGTCGCGGTGCTGGCATCGACAATACGAAGCTACCTTTTCGGACCCGATAGCCAGGGCGTGGCCGCTCGCATACCCGCCACTCGGTTTCCGGCCGACGCCGCCGTGGCAGCAATGAGCACCGCGGGTGTATTCGAAGGCAGTATGACGTTTTACGAGGCGCTAAAACCTCACGGTGTACCCGAATTGGTGGCCGACGCGCTATATAGGGCGGAGAAAAATCCCTTGGGTCGCGCGCAGGTGTGCGCCTACATCGCACACGAAGGCACCCGCAGCAGCTCCGAAATCATCGTGCAAGTGACCAACACCAGCACTGGGGCGCTGATGACGTCGTGCTCGCTGGACAACAATCTTCAGCGCTGGATCACCGCCGAACCCTACGACGACGACGAGCTAGAACGGCGCATCAGCGCAGCGATCCGTAGCGTTCCCGCATCATCGTGGTTTACCCACTGCCGCACCGATTAACAGCATTTGTTGTGGTAGCAAGAGACCATTACGCTAGCGGTCTGCTTGTTGCGGTTAATCTTGGCAACGCCGTATGCTCAGCCCCGTGACTACCCCGGAAAACGGTGACCGCGAACAGGACTGGAGTCCCGCGGAGCCTCAGATCGAATCCGCCGAGCCCGGTGCCAGCGTCAACGAGCCGCCGGCACCGCCCCGACCGGCTTTCTACGAATCGTCCGCGGCCGACCAACAATCGGCGCCCGACCAACAGGTGCGCCCCGATGACGTCGCCGCCGACCTCGGCGGCCGCCATACCGCCGATACGGGCTTTTTCGGCCGTGATACGAGCCCGCCACACGCCGAACCCTCGCCTGCTCCTGCCGCGTCTGGGCCACAGACTGCGCCGCCCGGTGGCGAGGACCCGACAACGTGGCTCACCGAGACCGAAGTGGCAGAGCTGCGACGTAAAGCGGCAGACGCCATGCAGGCCCGCCGGGCCGGTGCCACTCATTCGCCGATCGCCGGCGAAGAGAACACCGGCCCTCAATCCACCGGCGCTCATCGGATCGCCGACGCGGAACAGACTGGGCCGCAGGCTGTTTACCATCAGCCGGCGGCGCAGTCTTTCCAACATGCCGCGAATCATGGCGCCCCAGACCGGAACTATGGACCGCAGCAGTCCGGCCGCGCACGGGTGCCGTGGCCGCAGCAGCCGATCGCCGGCCAGCAACAAGGCTACGGCCCCGCTGGATACCAGGACAGCTATCAACAGCGCTACGCCGTTCACGGGGAGCCGACAGCGGACTCGAGCGGACTCGCGCACGCGTTTCGACATGAACGGCACACCACCGTCACCAAACCGGAACCCCAAAGCGGTTGGCGCAAAGCAATTTTGGCGTCAACATTTGGACTGGTGAACCCAGGTGAGAGCAAAGTTGAGCGCGAGGACCGGGAACGCCGCGCCCGTGTCTGCGCCAACGTCAGCCCGGTATTCATTTACGCCGTCCTCAGCGGTAAAGGCGGCGCCTCCAAGACCACGACCACCGCGGGTGTGGGCAGCATGTTCGCGGCGTGCCGCGGCGGCGGGGACGTCGTTGTCATCGACGCCAACCCGGACGAAGGCAACCTCGCCAGCCGAGTCAACCCGGATGCCTCGCACACCTTCGTCGATGTCCTGCGCGCTCGAACAATTCAGTCGCGCAGCGAAATCCGTAACTACACCAAGACCGCGCCGACAAGCCAGCTTGACGTCCTGGCAGGATCACAAGTTCTGGTCAACCCGGCGAGATTCAGCCCCGAAACGTTCAGTCAAACAATTCACACCTTGGCCAACGTGTACTCGGTGATCGGTATCGACTGCGGGACGAACTTCCACACTCCGCTGATGCAGCGAGTCCTGGATACCGTGACAGCGGTCGTGGTGGTCACCGGAGTGCAGTTCGACAGCGGCAAGGCCGCGATGCGCGTGCATGACTGGCTAGTGCAGACCGGCCGCGGCGAACTTGTACAGCGGTCCTTTTTGCTGATGTCCGAGCACACCCCGCAAGCCCAACCGAAACTGCGAGCAGACATCGAAGAGACGGTCGGCAAAACGGCGTGGAAAGACCCGATTTACGTTCCCTACGACCCGCACTTGTACGAGGCGAGCGTGATCGACCTGGCCCAGCTGCGCAAGCGGACGTCACGGGCTTACCTGCAGGCCGCCGCTAAACTCAGCAACTGGTATGGCGCGCCGCCGGTCCCAGTGCCCGCACCGGCCCAGCCGCGTCCCGATCGCGCCGGCGGCCGCCGATGAGCGCCACCACCTGCGACGTGGCGGTGCGCATCGGACACAGCACGCAGGTCGATTTGCAACTGCCCGCCGATCAACCCATCGGCCTGGTGTTGGTGGGCGCGCAGCGATATTTGGAGATGTATCTGGCCGAAGCGGGAAGCCCTGACGAGTTACCTGGCGCTGCGTCGGGGTGGCGGCTACGAACACCCATCGGAACCATGCTGGACAATCATCGGTCGTTGACCGATCAGCACATCGTCAGCGGTGACCCGCTCGAACTGATCGCAGCACCCAAAGGCGAAGAGTTCAAACCTCGTATCGAGAATGTGTCGGTGGCCGTGGCCCGGATCAGCGAGCAACTCTTCGCCGCGGCCACGCGCCGCGCATTGCGGCAGACGTTGGGCGCGTTCTGCGCAGCGCTGCTCGCCGCGGCGATGGGATTCGTGCTCGTGTTGGCTTACACGGCCCACAGCTGGCTTCATACCGCGTCGGCGTGTGCCCCGGTCGCCGGCATTGCGATGGTGGCTGCCGCCAACGCCAAGTGGATACACCGCCGCCTCGTCGCTGATCTGTGCGCGATCGGGCTGCTGGCGTTCGCGCCGGCGACGCTAGCCCTACTTGTTCCTCCACCATGGGGCGCCACCGGGCCTCGTCTGCTCGTCGCCGCGGCGACCATCACAGGCCTTTCGATAGTGGGCATGCTCGCCGGCCGCTACCTGACGGCCTACGCGGCCGCGGCCACCGTCGGGTTGTTCACGGTGATCGCCGAGATCCCAGCGCTGACGACGGCGATACCCGGGCAGCGGATGCTCGGTGTGCTCATATGGCTGCTCGTGATCGTCCTCAGCCGTGTCGACCTGCTCGCTGAACGCCTTGCGCGGCTTCCGATTCCGGCGTTCCCGTCAGGGTCAGGCCGCTACCTGGGTCGCCCGGTAGGCCCGGCTGGCAGTGACGCGCTGGCGCCGATCAACGCGCCGCCCGACCCGGCGGCGCTGATGGCACAGACCATACGGGCGAACCACTTCATGACGGGCCTGCTGGCCGGTGCTGGGGTGGTGGGAACTATTTTGACTGCGCTGCTTGCTGCGTCGGCACCCAGCTCCTGGGCGTGGACGGTCCTGGCGGCCGGCATCCCAATCATGTTTGCTTATCGCACGTTTCATTTCGCAGGCTTGACCAATGTGGTGTGCCTGCTATGCGGCACGTTCGGTGCGACGTTGGCCTTGGCGGTTACCCTTGCCACGCATCACAACCTGTGGTGGGGGGCCATAGTTACCGCAGGCGCGGCGCTGCTCGCTGCCGCGGCGCCCTCGACGATTCCCAGCCGCAGCAACCCTCAAACGCCGCTGACGCGCAGCGTGCGCGTGGTATCGGAGAACTTGGTGTGTCTTGCCGTGGTGGTGGCGCCGATCATCTTGCTACGCGTCCCCCAGATGGTCTACAACCGGAGCTTCCAATGACACGCGGCCGCAACGCTTTCGCGGCCTGGACGGTGACCAAAAGGGTGTCCTCGATCGCCGCGGCGGTCACATTGGCCGCGGCGATGAACGTGCCGCCGGCGTGGGCGGTGCAGCCGCCCACCGTGCCGGCGAACCCGCCGATTCCTGCGGACCCGCCGCCGGCCGCAGACCCTCCTCTCAAACGTGACGCCAACAAGCCTTGCAATCTACCCGGGGTATTGCCGGCGCCACCTGTTGCTGACATCCCGCAGGCGCGGGCGTTGCTGGCTCTTGATGAGGCACACCGTATTTCGACCGGGCGCGACGTGACGGTGGGAATTATCGACACCGGCGTTGCACCGAACCCACGGTTGCCGCTGCTACGCGGCCTGGCCGATTACGTCGACCCGCCGGCGAACGGGCTCCAAGACTGCGACATGCACGGCACGTTGGTCGCTGGATTGATCGGTGCGGCACCAGGACCCGGTGATCAGATGATCGGCGTCGCTCCGGATGCGACGTTGTTGAGCATCCGGCAGAGCTCAGAGATGTGGTCGCCGGAGAACCCGGCCGCCGGCAACCCTGAAGCGCAGCGTTCTGCCGGTCAGATCAACGCGCTGGCCGCGGCGATCGTGAAAGCAGCCAATGCCGGTGCTCGGGTGATCAACATGTCGGTGGTCGCATGCATCCCGGCCGCACATCCGATCGACCAGAACAACTTGGCGATCGCCGTGTGGTACGCCTCAGTGGTCAAGGACGCGGTCCTGGTCGCCGCGGCCGGCAATGTCGGAGCCGGAAGCGGCGACTGCCAGGCCAACCCTGACACTGACCCGCTGACACCGGCCGATCCGCGGAACTGGGAGCACGTGGTGTCGGTGTCAGTTCCGTCGTGGTTTAGCGACTATGTGCTCAGTGTCGGCGCGGTTGACGCCCAAGGAGCTGCGCCAGACAAAACGAATGTGGCCAAGTTTTCGATGACCGGGCCGTGGGTGAGTCTGGCCGCGCCGGGCGTCAACATCATCTCAACCGGCCCGGACGGTAACGCCGTCAACGCGCTTCCTGCCCGCGACGGGTTAACGAACGTCTTCGGCACAAGCTTTTCGGCTGCCTACGTCAGCGGCGCGGCGGCTCTGATCCGGTCGAAGTTCCCGCAGCTCACGGCTGCTCAGGTCCGTTGCCGACTTATCGCAACGGCGCACGCCGGGCCCAGGGGCGTGGACAACGCCGTGGGTTACGGCCTGATCGACCCCGTCGCGGCGCTCACGTACGACCTGCCGGCATCGTGCCCGCGGGCCCTGCCTGAATCCCATCGGGAGAAGCTGAAGATCACTGCGAAACCGGGTCCGCCGGATCCGCGGCCGCACGCGTGGGCGACCGGCATCTCGGTGGCGGTCCTGGCGGTGACGTTGATTCCTGTCGGGATTGGTCGCTGGCGCCGGCGAGGTTCGCGATGACCGCTACACACGCCCGGACCAGCGAGCGTCGCCCGGCGTTGATGAGAATCGACGCGCGCCTGCGCACCCTGGTCCCGACCGCGCTGCTGGTGGTGTGGATCACCGCGGTCCCGGCGCACACCTGGTGGGGCCGGGCGCTGGTAGAGGCGGCCGCCGCGGCCGTAGCGATGCTGGGAACGGTGTCGTTGGCCGGATTCACTGTCCCACAGTGGATCGCACGCCGCGCCGCTGTGGCCCACCGCGGCCGCCACCCCGTCACTGAGGATGTCGCTAGCGATGACGCCCCGTCCGCGGCCGCCGCTGAAGTGTCCGCGCCGAGCTCACCGCCTGACGACGACACCGCGCCACCCGCGGCCCGCAAGTTGAGCACCCCGATCACGGCGGTCAGTTCCGGCGACGAGGTTGGCGTCGATTGGTGCGGCGGGCAGCTGATCGCCGCGTTAGACCTGCACGGCCATCCGCACGTGCCGCATCATCTCTACCAACGCCAGGTGACGACCCGGGCCGTACTTCCTATTGCCGAACTCGAAACGCGCCTCGACAGCCTTACCGGCGGCCAGGCACCTCACACGGTGGACCTGGTGTTCGAAACCCGCCGGCTGGCTCACACGCGGTACAGCCCTATCTACGACACCCACCTGTCGGGTCAGCCCGCCGCCGGGTATCGCCGCACGTTGCTCATAGCCCGGTTCGACCCCGCCGCCAGCCCCGCCTACTACGCCGCTCGAGAAAGTCTCCCTGACGCTGCGGCAGCAACCATCGCCCGCATCCGGCGCACCGTCGCCGCCGCTGACTGTCCAGCCACGGCGTTGACCGGCCCGCAGTTACAAGCGTTGCGGCACAGCACGGCCGCCGCGGCCTTCAACGGGGACTCGGCGGCCGCGGTGGAGCGTTGGACGCACATAGCGCCGGCGGCATCTCGCGGCGTGTTCGAAACGGTGTACGCGATCGATCCGGTCGCCTTGACCGACACCCGGATCACGGACCTGTGGTCGATCCGGGCCGATGCGCTGATCGTGACACTGCGCCGGACCCGGGGCGGCTGGCTCGGGTTCGTTCGTGTCCGCGACGCGTCATCGGCCGTGGCCCCACCGTTGCCGTTCCTGCGGGCACTGCCTGGCCAGCAGGCCGCCGCGCTGGCGATCGGCCGACCGGTGGCCGCTCGCGACGTCGTCCGCACGGTATTCGAGCCGATCCCCAGCCTTGCAGGATTGACCCTGCCCACCGGCAGCGACGGCCAGGTGCTGGGCGCGGATTCTGTTGGCCGCCAACTGCTGGTGCCGTTGGTTCCCGGTACCGACCGGATCATCGCGGCCCGCGTGGACCTCGCTTACGCGCAGCAGCTGATACTTAGAGCTGAAGCCACGGGGGCGAACGTCACGGTCATCACGAACGCCCCGCGGCGATGGTCACCGTTGGCCAGCCCACGAATCGCGGTGGTCCCTGATGATGCGGAGCTGGCGATCGGCCCAGACGAGCTCCACGTGTACGACGACGGGCTAGCGCCGGCACCCAACGCTGCGGCGGCGACCCTGTCGCTGACCGCTCCGAGCGGACCCAAGCCGCACGGTGACGTCGTCCTCGATCAAGAAGGCGACCAGATCACCGTCACCACCGGCGGTGACACGTACCAAATTCGCCGCAGAATCGATCCCGCTGAGGTCGCGTACCTTCCTGCAGCACAAACGATTCCGAGAGGGCCGCGATGAGTCCGAATGCAATTGACGCCCTCGAAGCTGGCCTGCTGGCGCTCGGTTTTACCGTCCGGGGCCAACGCGAGCGCGCCGAACCGAGCACCGCACGCAAAGTGCTGACAGTAGCAACCAACAGTGATCCCACGATGGCAGATGCCTGGCTGGCGCGGCTGGCCGCCGGCGACCAGACCCTTGCCGTACACGAAGGGCTGTGGCGCTCCCGCGAGCAGATCGGAAAGGGCCTGTCGCGCCTGGATCTTCGGCCCGACGATCTCAAGGTCAACTACGACTCCGGACTGTTCGTCACATACCCGTTAGTCAACGCCGACGTCGCCACCGCCGCGTACGTCGGCGCGCTGACCTCACAACGCCGCTTCGACGACGCCGTGGCCGCCGCCGGCACCGATAGGTCGGCAAGCTGTCCGCTCACCCTCTACGCCGCCACAGCGCTTTACGTGGTGACCGAGCGATGGCACCAGGTGATCGAAACAGCCCGGCCGCTGCGGGATTCACAACAGGACTCCATCTTGACCGCCGGCGCCCGCGCTATCACGGTGCAAGCGATGACCAACCTCGGTCTACACCAGGCCGCCATAGAGCTGGCCGGCCAAACCATCGCCGGCCGCAAGATCACTGATCTGCTTCCGCTTACGACAGCCACGGTCCAATACCACGTCGGGATGAGTCAGCGCGCCCTCGGTAGAGAGGATCTGGCCCAAGAGGCTCTGCGCTCGGTACTGGTCGCTGAACCCGAGCATGCTGCGGCTCGCGAGATGCTGGCCAACCCGCAGCTGGTCCTACAGACGGTCGACCCCTCCGTCATCGACTCGCGTAGCGACCGTTGGGACCCTGCGACAGCGACCGACCCCGACGAACTCGCTCGCGAACGCATGTCAGGTCGCCGCGAGGCGCTGTTGGCTGAGGCAGAAGAAAGCCTTGCCGAGCAGATCGGGCTCGCCGGCGTCAAACGACAAGTCGAGAAGCTGCGCGCCGCCGTCGTGGTGAATCGGGCCCGCGAGGCTGAAGGACTGCCGCCAACCGCACGCAGCAACCACCTGGTATTCCTGGGTCCGCCTGGAACAGGCAAAACTACCGTCGCCCGCATCGTCGCCAAATTCTATTGCGGACTAGGGATTTTGGCGAAAGACACCGTCAAAGAGGTCCGCAAAGCCGATCTTGTCGGGAAATGGATCGGTGATACCGAAGACAAAACCAACGCTGCTATCGATGCCGCACTTGACGGTGTGCTGTTCCTCGACGAGGCGTACGCACTGGCGACCTCGGGCGCGAAAAACGATTTCGGATTCGTCGCGATCGACACACTGCTCGCGCGCATGGAAAACGAGAGGGACAGACTCGTGGTGATCGCGGCGGGCTATCCCGACGACATGCAAATGTTTTACGCCGCCAACGAAGGAATCCGCGGCCGATTCTCCACCGAAATCCACTTCCCGTCCTATGACGTCAAAGACCTCATGGCCATCGGTGAACTGATGGTCGGCCGCACCAAGCACTACTTCACCCCCCAAGTGCTGCCGCTGCTTGAGCGCGTATGCACCACGTTGAGAGAATCAACCGCCGTACCGCCCCTGCGCCCCGACGAAGACCCGCACACCATCAAACGACCACGGCCGCAGATCGACATCGTGGGCAACGGCCGGTTCATCCGCAACATCGTCGAAGAAGCAATCAGCGAACAGCAATTCCGGCTAGCACCTGACGTCATCGCCGGCCGCCCCGTCGAGCACAGCGAAATCACCGAGACCGATACCCGCGCCGCCCTCATGACCGTTGTCCCCCAAGAATTCCAAGGAAACATCCAATGGGACTAGTCATTCCGCGACCGATGCCGACACCGTACTGCGGCGTCGTCACCGACCCTGACACCGGCGAAAAGTACGCCCCGCGAACTGGGCCACACATCCTGGTGACCTGCCCGACCGGCGGCGGCAAGACCGAGTCCGTGCTGGCACCAGCCTGCATCGCTCACCCCGGGGTAGTCATCGCGTGCTCGTCTCAGGACAATCTGATGAGGCTCGTCATGGAGCGGCGGATGGGGCCGCTGTATCTCATTGACCTGCGCCAGATTCCGACACCGGACTACGGGTCCGGCGTCACGCAGTGCCGCATCGACCCGACCATCCTGATCGACTCCCACGACGACGCCCTGAACGTCGCCACATGGCTACACCGGGCCAGCAACCTGAGCCTGGGCGGACGGATCACCAGCCACAGCGAGCCGTACTGGGCGTATCAGATCATTCCCGCGCTCGCCTCAATCCTCTACGCGGCGTCCCCGCGAGGCAACGACAAAGGCATCGACTGGGCGATGCACTGCGCAGAGAACCCGTTTCGCCGCCAGCGCCCTGAACCCGTCGTCATACCGTCTGTCACCGAAGAAGAACTCAAACTGCTGCTCGCCCAGGAACGTGCGAAAGAGATTAAGGCTGACCCAAAAGCCAAAGAGTCAACACGAATTGAAGCCACGCTAGCCGTTCACCGCGCTCAAGTCGCCTATGACAAAGCGGTGCATGAACGCGAAGCCGCCGAGCAGGAGCGGGCCCGCCTGGAGCAGGCAGAGCGTGAACGCGAGGACCGCGAAGCCGCCGGCGAGGACCGCGCCGACATCTACTCCTCAGACCCTCCGAGCTGGTGGGATGTACGACAGTACTTCCCACGGAACTCGATACTCCCCACGAAGCTAGAACGCATCGCCACACTCAATGAGCGCCAACGCGATTCGGTCGCGCTCGGTATGAGCGCTGCTCTGTTCCCCTGGGTGTATGAATCAGTGCACCGCACAGACCTGCCCGTGTTTCGCCCGGCCTGGCTCGACGATCCCACCGCCACCCTGTTCATCTTGGCCGAACCCGAAGGCGGCGGCGTCGGCGCCTCCCTGCCGCTCATCCAGGCGATCGTGACCGCCTGGCGACGCAAAACCTCACTGGACACCGTCATGCACAACGCGATGATCGCTATCGACGAGCTCACCAACACGATGCCCCTGCCAACCCTGGACATCCTCGTCTCCGAGGCCCGCGGCCTGGGCATCAACATGATCGGCGCCGTGCAGGCCGCACAGCAGATCGCTAACCGCTACGACCCAATATTCATGGAAACTCTACTGCGGGTGTTCCCGGTCGTCCTCGTCATGCACGGCTCAGCCGAGCTGGATTTGCTCGACCAGGCCTCGCTGTGGTCGGGATTGACCACCCGGGCCACTGAGACGCTGGACCAAACCACCGGCAACCGAATGATCGCCCTCGAAGAGGGCCCACTCATGCTTCCCCAGGAACTTCAACCCTCAGAGAAATACACCGGCCGGCTGCTTTACCGCGGCACCACTGGCTGCAAAGTCGAATTGCCCAGTTTCAGAGAATTTCTACGGCTTTTCGATGAACGCTCGATCCGTGGCATGATCCGGATCTGACACGACCGCAGCGAGAGAAGGGAGCAGCGATGAAACCTCAGCCCTGGCGCTACAAATCGGCATACTGGTTGTTCGCGGTCCTCCTGGTTGTGGCTGTCGCGCACACGATGTGGGGTGTCGGCGGAGTGGCCTGGAACAGCATGTTCGGCGATGACACACCAAGTGTCTCGGTTGACCCGACTCCCACCCCCGACACCGCGGAATACCAATGGCCTCACTGATGTACGCCCGCGAGCGGGCAGCGTGGATACGAAACCACGCACGCGAGTACGACTTTCAGCGGCGCCGCGCCGACCTGTTGAACGCGGCCTACGATGACCGCAAACGTCAGGTCGCCGGCACCGACTACAACCCTCACGTCCAAGCTGCCACGGAGAAATGGTATCTGCGGGCCATCCGGTCTAGGGCGGCAGTCAAGGAAAGCGCTGTGGTCATCGGCTGCGCACTGATTTTCCCCGCAGGCTGGCCACTTGGCCGGATGCTATACCTGCGGTTGGTCCGTCGAGTCGAACTAGTTCGCGCATCCGAATCCAACCAGGGCCTGTGGTCTGTACCGATCACCGCGCTGGCATGGCTCGGTGCCGCTGTGATGCTTGTCGGCAGCGTGGTCATCGACCTCGGCTCGCCCGCAACGGTTCTCGGCGTGGTCATCCCGCCGTGGATCATGATCCAGGGTGCGGGCATGTTCTTGATGGCCAGCGTCTACGGAGTCATGGAAGGGTGGGAAGCAGTACCTGGCACCACCGGATGGTTGCCGTTCCCGCCACCGTCCCTGCCGCCAGCAGGAAGTTTCGCCGTCCAGGAAGAATCCCCGACCGCCGGCGCACCGCCGCCGCCAGGTATGCAGCCACCGCAGAAACCATTCCGGCTGAACAACACAACCGACGCCGCCTCCCGCAAGCAGCAGCCGTGGATGTAGCCGAACAGGCCCGCCCTGCTGGTGGTGGCGGTAGGACGTCGACGATGGTTTCATCTGCGACGTGGTCATGACTGCGCCCGCCGCCACCGAACCAACCCACCGCAACGGCGCGCGGCTTCGCGACCCAAATCCGCTCCCGCAGAATTCATCTGCGGGACACCACACACCGGTTCCTGCCCAGAACGCCCGCGTGCCCGCCGGCGACGCAGCAGCGTCGCCGGCTCAATCGAGCAGCAAATCCAGTGAACGGTTCCTCTGGGTCTGGATCGTTGTCTCGACGATGATTTCGACGGCCGCCAACGCGACCGACTCATGGTTGACAGCACCGCCTCATCTACAAGTGCTGGCTGCGGCACGCTCTTTCGTGCCGCCCATCGTGATCCTGGTAACCACACATATCGCCGGCCTACTGATCAAGTCGCGCCGATTCGGATGGCCTTTCGTCCTGTCACTGTTCAGCGACGCAGCGGTTTGGGTGTTCGCGTTCGTGCTCAGCTACTCCTCGATCAGCCATCTGATGCTGATGCTGGGAACCCCACCGCATCAGGTAGGCCTCTGGCCATTGCTCATCGATCTATCGACCGCCAACGCCGTGGTGGTGCTGTTCACCCTGTCCTACCGCCGAGTCCGGCACCCTGGCCGCAACGACCAGGATGGCGGCGGCGATGAAACCCATTCCCAGGCAAAGCTGTCGGCGTTGCGCGCGGACGTGGAACCGCTGTCGGCGACTCAGCGACGCCAGTGGTGGGACGAGGCCGCCGCCGCGGTCCAGGAACGAAACCAATACGTCCGTGCGATCAGCGAACGGACCCAACGGGAAGTCGCCGATGTTCTACGGCTCACCCACGACGACGCGTTGAGCCAACGCGCGATCGCCGATGTCGTCGGCCTGAACAGCCGGATCATTCGCGCCATCCAACGTGCCGGGGATGAGCTGCTGCAAATCGAGCCCGAGAATCAACAGCTAAGGGAAAGCTGATGTCCACCATTTATTACCCGGCGCACTCACTCGGGGCATTTCAGCAACTGGGAGCGGTTCCTCGTGCGCGTCGCCGAAGGTCGAGAAGGCCGCTACGCGAGATCAGGTGCTATGGGTTCGGCGATGAAGGTGGCCTTCTGTTCGACGTGGAGGTAGTCGGACGCCGAAGCGTCGACAGCGTCCGGGTCTTCGACCGGTCTTAACTGTCCGAGCTTTGGGCGATCATGTCGGCATGGAATTCGACTTTGACGAGCAGTGGCTGGATTCCCAAGCTGCGCGGGCATCAACCATTCGGGATCGTGAGAACGCCGCCGATGAAGCGGTGGCAGATCTTTGGGCGGCGTGGAAGGCGCTTAAGGCCGCGGGTGCTGAGGTGCCGGGTCGGCGTTGGTGGCGAAAACGTCAGTACCGCAATGCTCTTGCAAAATTCGGTGTGGCTGACTCTAGTTTCCGATTCGCATTCACTGGGATCGCCCGGGCCGGCGTAGGGTCTGTTCCGCATCGGTGGGGGCTGTTCAGCGACGACATCGAATCGACCCTGTCCCAATACCTGCGTCCGTCCACCAACGTCGATGATGCTGTGCGCGATAAGTTGAAGGCCATCCGAGCCAAGCTGTTCGACGCGCGGATCGCCGCGCACGCTGGAGATCGGGGTCCAGAAGCGGAGTTGACCACTCAACTCGCTGGGTGTGTTGAGCTGGTGGAAGACGACGAGTGTGCGCGGGATTTGGTGCATCATCTGCCAGGATGGGCACGACCGATTCCGGACGTGGACATGCACGCCTTGGTCGAAACCCGTGCTCGCACTGGGTCCGCGCTGTTCGCCACACGATACTTCTGCTTCACCAATCAGCGATGGTTCAGCACCGACGTGCGGTTTCAGCTGCGCACCTTCACCGTGTCGCTGGAGAAACACGACACGTTGGAACTCAACGACATCATCGTCATCGACACACGCACCGATAGGGAGCCCACATGTTCACCGGGCCTGGGCACCGCTGCACTGGAGCATCTGTGTCGCACCGCCGACCATTACGCGCTCAACATCGTGGGAAAGATCATGCCCGGTGACCGTACCGAGCATAGTGCCGAACGACTGGCCAACTGGTACGGCCGGCACGGCTTCGAGGTACACCGGCGGCAACCGGGTGTGAGTCTATGGGCGAAGATCCGCCGGACACCACGGCCGGCCGACAAGTGACGGGCCTTCACCGCCACACCGGTGTGCTGTGTCTGGCACAACGGCCCGAAGGTACGCAGGAATTAGTCACCAAGAAGCTCCAGCGTTGGCCCAGCCTGGGCGGGCAATTCTCGCATCAGCTTATGGTCGGGCCGCCAGTCGGGTGATCAAGATGACATTCCGTGCGCGGGACGACGTCAATGGCGACCGGATGCTCCGTCAGCGTCGCACGATGAGGTCGCGGCCACCGCACTGAGGCCAGGTCTCCCAGCGCGGGGGGAATCCAGTCCAGCACGCAGCCGGTATTGAGAGACCTGGCCGTCAACCTTGATACACGAGACCGGGCGTCGCCGAGTCATATTGGTTGGGTAGGCCGGAATTCATTGGCCGGCGCTTCAGCGGTTCAGCGGTCGACTATTGGCCGGGCTTCAGGTAGACCCCTGAGGGTGGCGGCTTGATCTCAAAGCATCGTGACGGGTCGGTGCCTGCCGACGAAGTGGGCGTGACTATCGACAGTTTGCCCTCGGGGTGGTCCGGACGCGGACCCCACATTTGGACGTCCTGATCGTCTTGCGGGTGTTGTTCGGCCTCGAGACGACTCTGCCAGCGGTAGCGGTCGATAGCTGCAAGGGCGCGTTGGCGCGCCGCGCCCGTCTCACCAGAGCTGCTAAAGCAATGGATTCCGGGACTCAATAGCTGAGTTTCAGTGATATCAGCGTCTGCTGGTGCGGCCGCGACAGGATGCGAGGGCTTCGGGATCAAGACGGCGGCCGCCATGACTGCCGCGGCGACGAGCAATCCCGCGGTGAACCAAAGGCGGTCGATAGACGTCTCGATTCGCTTCAAGCGATCTTGCACCTCTACGTCGCCGGCTTGCGCTTCTCCGGGACCATCACCACCAATGGACGCCGAGGTCGACGTGTCGCCTTCCTGCATATTTATTAGCCTTCGTGAGGTGTTCGCTTAGGTTCGATCACGTCATTGCCGAGTGGGGAGCTGAACGCCTTCGGACAGGAAGGCGCCGCCGGCGATGCCGGTGTATCCGGCCGCCATCATTTCTTTCTGGCACGTGGTTTTGATGAAGCAGGTGCCACACCAATCTAAGACGGCGCGGATTTCGTCAGCTCCGGTGACATTGGGTGATAAAAGGTCGCGATTCTGGGCGATATGTTCGCCAACTGACCGTTCTGCGACGTCGAATATGTCCGGGTTGTCTTGGCATAGGGGGCCGGCGCCGGTACTCATGAAACCAGGCTATAGGTACTGACCGCTCGCTGAGTCGTTCCGGACGTCGACGAGCGAGATCTTCTTTAGAGATTTCCCGCCCGCTGGCACGCAACTGGTCACCATCGCGGCACCGGACATGCGACCCGAACCGATTACGAGTAGCGGTGACAGTTGCGGATCGGTTAGCTGATTTCCATACCACGGTCGTCGCCGCGGGTGATCCCGTGGCTGCGTTCGCGATCGCGCTGGGCGATGAGGTCGTGGCTGCGTTCTTGGGCCTGTTCGGTGGCCTGCTGCCATTGCTGCCGGTCGGCGAGGTCGCGGGCGTATTCCTCGGCCCATTGGGTCCGTCGTTGTGCGCGGGTGTGGACCAGCTGGGCAACGTAAGGGTCGATCCCGCCGAATGATTCGCTGTGATTTTCGTGCGCGCCGCCGCGTGCGAGGTCGTTGAGGGCGTCTTCGGCGTCTCGTAGCGCAGTGCTTTCGCGGTCGTCGCGTTTGAGGACCGCGTGGAACATCGCGCGGGTCTCCATGTCGGTATAGATGTGCGGCTGATACTCGACGTCGGACTTCTCGGCGTGGTGTTCACTTTCGCCGGCTTCCTTCACCGTCATGTAGATGCGGTTGTTCTTTGAGCCGCGGGTGGCCCCTGGATACATTTGGACGCGGTGCAGCGTGTCGGCGTCGCCGATGCACAGTCCGACGTCGGCGTTGCCGCCTTGTGCGGCGTGAATGGTGCCGACGTAGCCCAACGTGATGCTACGTTGGGCGTAGTCGGCGGGCATGACGGCGCGGGCGTTGTCGTCGAGTCGTACCGCGCCGAGTGAGCCGTCGTCGTGCACCGCGACCACCCGCCAGCGGTCGGCGTTGGTGACGATGGGCACGTCACCGTCGATGTGCGTGACGGCAGGATCGGGCTCGACGTCGATGTCCCAGTTGTTTTCGAGCGTCATAATGACGTCGTGAAGGCGCGCTTCTTGTTTGTGGGCGATCGCCGCGGCGGGCAATTGATAACCCAGATCCCGCTCGTAGGTGAGCGTGTAAATGTTCTGAATCCTGATGTTGAGGGCGTCGGCTTTTTCCCACTTGTCGGCAACTACCAGGACGTCGTCGCCTTCTAGGACAGCGTCGAAGTAGTCACGCACGACCGCGTCGGCCATCGATCGTTCGTCGCCGGCCTGTAGGCGATCGTTGCTGCTGTACCAGTGGGCGACCTTGCCGATTTCGGCCTCGGTTTGCGCATCCCGCATGAGCAGCGTCATGGCCTTTTCTTCCGGGTTCTTTTGGCGCCACACGTAGTTGAAGGCTTGCGTCCACGGGAGTTGCTCGGACAGATCGCGGAATAGCCCACCTCCCTGGAGGACGGGCTGCAGTTGGTAAGAGTCGCCGACGAGAATGACTTTCGCGTGCGCGTGCGCGGCGGCTTTGAAAATCTCGAAGCTGTCGCGGTCACCGGTCATGGCGGCTTCGTCGATGAACACGACGGTGTTGCGGTCCCAGTCAAGTCGGTGTTCGGCGATCGCTTTGCGCGTGGCGGCGATGGTCGAATAGTGCGATGCGGCGTCCTTTTTGCGGGCCTCATTGAGCGCTTTGCGTGATGCTGAAGCCAGCACGACCCGTTTGCCTTGCGCTTCAGCGCGTTCCCGAAACGCTTTAAGGCTTGTCGTTTTACCGCTGCCTGCGGGTGCTTCGAGTACGTTGATCAGTCGCCGTGACATGGCCAGCTCGGTCATTGCGTGTGCGGCATCTGAGCGCAACCCGTGTTCCTCGAACCACTGTTGCGTGACAGTGATTTCGTAGTGTTGAGCTTTGACCCCGCACAGTTCCAGGACTTCTGCTTCACGGGTCAAAGTGATCGCATCGGTGTAGCGGAGGTTACCTTCGCGGTGCCAGGCCTGCGGGTCTTCGGTGATTTGGAAGCACCCTTGGTCGATCACGTCGTCGACGAGAGCTTCAATCTCGTCGACTGTCACGACCTCGACTCCGCGGCCGGGCCCCCAGTTTCCGACGACCGCCTCGACGAGGTCGGCGCGGGTCCATTTGTTTTTCAACGTGCCCAGCTGCTCGAACACCTGGCGGGCGTCGGGCGGCCCGCCTGGACCATCCTTGGCCGCGGCGTCAGCGATAACACCCAGAAACTCGCGTGCATCGAATCCCTCTGCGCGCGGATCGTTCTGCCACTGCTCACGTAGTTCGTCGTAATGCAACGACTCAAGTTTCTTATGCCGAGTGGCCTTCTGTCCGACATCGAGCCATTCGCGTTCGCCCTTCGCCCAACGCGACCCGGCCGCGGCGACATCTGCGGCCTCGTCGGCGATGGCACCGTCCATGTAGCGGCCCGGGTGCTCCTTGGCCCAGTCCATGATGGCGCTCTGCCGCCGCGAAAACTCTGTGATCAACTCACGGTTGAAGCCCTTGAGCTCCGCGATACCGGTGTGCGGATCAACGTCTTCCCACTCCGCACCCAACGTTGCAGACATTCTGTCTCGCAACGATTTCTGAATGATCATCCCGGTCGGCTTCGCTTCGTGGTACATCGACTGCGAGTCGATCGTCACCATGCGCCCATCCGCTCGGGCTACCTTGCCCGGCAACAGCATGTGAATGTGCATGTGCGGATCACAGGTTCCGTCGGCGACCGGCCGCGCGG
Source organism: Mycobacterium sp. TH-M25 (assembly GCF_057473665.1). Classification (NCBI taxonomy): domain Bacteria; kingdom Bacillati; phylum Actinomycetota; class Actinomycetes; order Mycobacteriales; family Mycobacteriaceae; genus Mycobacterium; species Mycobacterium sp. TH-M25. The sequence continues at coordinate 980 of NZ_JBYCLA010000163.1, read as the reverse complement.
TGTGGTGGAAGTACGTCACGAACGGCAGCGCCGGCAGCCGCTGCAAGTCTTTCTTCGACGGGTCGAACTGGTTACTCACCCGCGTGTAGCCGGCGTGCTGGTGCATGTACTTCAACCCATCTTGGGTCGCCTCGACGATGCACTGCATGACGACTGTGGCCACCGCCGGGTCCTTCGACAACGCCGCCAACAACGAGACACTCTTCGGCACCGTCAACAGCACATCCCAGCCGTAGGTCCCCGGCCGCGGCTTACCCTCCCCCGGCCCCGCCGGCGGAATCCCTTCGTTGAACCACGTCTTCACCTCGGCCTGGCTTATCCCCTCGCCATGGCGCACACCCATCTTTTCCTCGGCGAAATCGCGATCGCCGGCAACAAACATCACGGGCGCCCGGGTGTCCCGCTCGGCGTAGTACTCGCTCAACCCACCGCACGTCTCATCACCGCGCACCGCGGTCGACTCGTAGTACTGGACCGACCACTGACCCAACGCAGCGATGCGAATCACCGGGCGTGCCCTCTCTGACCGACGCGGCCCTGTGGCCAACCGCAGCGCGCTGACCAGCGCAACCATCCGGTTAGCACAATTGTGCTACTGTCCTCTAGCGCGTAGCGCATAAACCAAGGGTACAGCCAGGGGTAGGAGAAGAGAAGGGCGGGGAGTCCATAGGGGCGTAGAGAGGCGATGAGAGGGCGTTGTGGGGTTGCTAGTGGCGGTAGCTGAGGGGCGTGGGCATGATGTGCGGTATGACAGCGTTGACTGAGCCCGCCGCCCCTGCCCTGAATCGCGACGCGATTCTTCAATCGTTCCTCGCCGACGCCGAGGCGGACACCCAAGCCGTCGTGGAAGTCACTGACTTGGTGCAGAAGTGCGAGAAGCTGAGAGACGAGCTGGCGGCTACCTATGGTGCGTTGGTGGCCGCCTACGGCGCTGCCGGGAAACGACCGAACGTGGCGGCGAAGCTTCGGGAGCTTGGGAT
>NZ_JBYCLA010000162.1:0-5662 GCF_057473665.1 Mycobacterium sp. TH-M25 | reverse complement strand
TCCCCGCCTCGACCAGCGCTCTGACCGACCCTTCGGTGCTGGTGGCCGGACCGAGAGTACAGACGATCTTTCCGCGTCTTGCCACGAAAATCAGCATAGTCGCGCAAGCTGACCATCTCGCGTCAGCTCCGCTTCGGGCAGCGGGCTAACCGGTGAGCAACGTCGGAACCAAGGGGAATCCGGGCAGGTTGCGGACCACTGTCCAGGCGACAAGTGTGATCATCACCGCTGCAGCCGCCGGGAGTGTCAACGGCACTTTCCCGCTGCGGCGGCGCAGCAGCACCCATCCGGCCAGCGCTGGGAGGCCGATCAGAAACAACACGTTGTCGTTCATCGCCGCGGCGAGATCACCGTGCAGCACATCATGGACCATCCGTAGTGTGCCGCATCCGGGGCAGTTCAACCCGGTGAGCAAGTGGAACGGACAGACCGGAAAGATCGAGTCCGGCTGATGCGGGTCGACCAGGCTGATGTAGCCCAGCGCGCCCGCCACCAGCGCGCCGAACACGGCATACCGACGCGGCGGACCCCAGCGTGCGGCTGGGCCAGACATCAGTCTTCGTCCGGCTTCGCTTCGGTCGACTGCGGCTCGTCGGCCTCGGACTCGTCAGACGAGGGTTCCCCTTCGCTGCCTTCTGCAGGCGTGCCGTCCCCGGCGGCATCGGCATCCTCGGTGGGCCCGGCGAGTTGCGCATCGTCGGCCGCGTCGCCGGGCGCCTCCGGCCGCTCGACCTCGACCTCAGGCGGGTCGACCTCAGCCGCTTCCGCCTCCGCGACGACGGGCTCGGGGCTGTCGGCCTCGGTTTCGTTGTCGGCAGCGAGCACCGGCAGGGTCAGCTCGGGTGAATCGACCGGGCTGGTCTCAGGATTGGACTCGTCGATGGAGTCCGGCTCCAGCAATTCGGCAGCCGATCCGCTGAGCGTCGCTGGATCCTCGCGGCCCTTGGGCGCCAGGATCACATACACCACCGCGCCGATGAGCACGAAGGTCGACGTGAAGGAGTTGATCCGGATGCCGGCGATGTGGGTGGCCGTGTCGTCACGCAGCAACTCAACCCAGAACCGGCCGACGCAGTACAGCCCGACATAGGCGGCGAACAACCGGCCGTGCCCGATCGTGAAGCGTCGGTCGATGACGATCAGAATCGCGAAAACCAACAGGTTCCAGAGCAATTCGTACAGAAAGGTCGGTTGGACGACCATCGCGAGCTGCCCGGTTGACATCCCGTCAAGGGAATGCACATCGACGAACCCGGCCGGATCGCGGCGGTAGAAGATTTCCAGGCCCCACGGCATCGTGGTCTCGCGGCCGTAGAGCTCTTGGTTGAAATAATTCCCGAGGCGTCCAATCGCCTGCGCGAGAACGATGCCCGGCGCGATCGCGTCGCCGAAGGCCGGCAGCGGAATGTCCCGGCGTCGGCAGGCAATCCACGCACCGACCCCGCCCAGCGCGACAGCGCCCCAGATTCCCAGGCCGCCGTCCCAGATGCGCAGCGCAGCAACCGGGCCCGCACCACCGGCTCCGAAATACGTCCGCCAGTCGGTGGCCAGGTGATACAACCGGCCACCGACAAGCCCGAACGGAACGGCCCACAACGCGATGTCGTAGATCACCCCGCGCTCTCCGCCGCGAGCCTCCCAGCGACGGTCGCCGATCAGCAGCGCCGCGATGATTCCGGCGATGATGCACAACGCATAGGCGCGGATCGGGATCGGACCCAGATGCCACACTCCCTGCGGCGGGCTGGGGATGTAGGCGAGGACGGTCGTGGTCACGGGGTCGAAATCCTCTGGCGGACACCGGCAGCGAGTTCTTCACTCAGTGCACGCATCGCGGCCACGCTCTCGGCGAGCGCGGAGACCAGCGCCGAACCCACGATGACACCGTCGGCGTAGCCGGCGATCTCGGCGGCCTGGTCGCGCGACCGAACACCCAGTCCGACTCCGACGGCGATATCAGAAATCTCTTTGACCCTGCCGACCAACTCCGGAGCGGCGTTCGACACCACGTCGCGGGCTCCGGTCACCCCCATCGTCGAAGCGGCATAGACGAATCCGCGCGACGCGGCGACGGTGTCCGCCAGGCGCTGAGGTGTCGAGGACGGGGCGACCAGGAAGATGCGATCGAGGTGATGCCGCTCGGCGGCTGCAAGCCAGCTATCGGCCTCGTCGGGGATCAGGTCCGGCGTGATCAACCCGTACCCCCCCGCCGCGGACAGGTCGCGGGCGAAAGCATCAACCCCGTACCGCAGCACCGGGTTCCAGTACGTCATGACAACGGCACGCCCCCCCGCCGCACTGATCGCCTCGACGGCGGCCAAGGTGTCGCGCACCCGTACGCCAGCGCGCAGCGCAACCTCCGCGGCGTTGGCGATCACCGGGCCGTCCATGCCGGGGTCCGAGTAGGGAACGCCGACTTCGATGAGGTCGCAGCCTGATTCGGTCAACGCCTGCATGGCATCTATCGACGTCGGGACGTCGGGATATCCGGTCGGCAGATAGCCGATCAGCGCCGCCCGGTGTTCGGCGCGGCACGTCCTGAAAAGTGCTTGCAGGCGGCTCGTTTCACTCTGCTCGACGGTCATGGTTTCGGGTCCAGCAACCCGAACCACTGCGCGGCGGCTTCCACATCTTTGTCTCCGCGTCCGGAAAGATTCACGACAATGATGGCGCCGCTGCCCATCGCAAGGCCCAACTGGAGCGCGCCGGCGATGGCGTGTGCCGATTCGATCGCCGGGATGATGCCTTCGGTCCGGCACAGCAGCCGAAACGCCTCCATCGCCTCGGTGTCGGTGATCGGACGGTATTCGGCTCGCCCACTGTCCTTCAGCCAGGCATGCTCGGGACCCACACCGGGATAATCCAGGCCCGCCGAGATCGAGTGCGACTCGATGGTCTGCCCATCCTCGTCTTGCAGCAGGAACGAGAACGATCCCTGGAATGCGCCGGGCGAACCGCCGGCGAATGTTGCGGCATGGCGGCCGGTTTCGACACCGTCGCCGGCAGCCTCGTAACCAACCAGTCGGACTCCGGGATCGTCGAGAAAGGCATGAAAGATGCCGATCGCGTTGGATCCCCCGCCCACGCAGGCGGTGACGGCGTCGGGCAGACGCCCGGCTTGATCCTTGATCTGCACCCGCGTTTCCAGCCCGATCACCCGCTGGAAGTCGCGCACCATCATCGGAAACGGGTGCGGCCCAGCCGCGGTGCCGAAGCAGTAGTAGGTGTTGTCGGCGTTGGTCACCCAGTCGCGGAACGCGTCGTTGATGGCGTCTTTGAGAGTTTTCGATCCGGACTCGACCGACACGACCTCGGCGCCCAGCAGGCGCATCCGGGCGACGTTGAGCGCCTGGCGGGCGGTGTCGACGGCGCCCATGTAGATCACGCAGTCCAGCCCGAGCAGCGCGCACGCGGTGGCGGTGGCCACCCCGTGCTGGCCGGCACCGGTTTCGGCGATCACTCGGGTCTTACCCATCTGACGAGCCAGCAAGGCCTGCCCGAGCACGTTGTTGATCTTGTGAGAACCGGTGTGGTTCAGGTCTTCTCGCTTGAGGAAGATGCGCGCCCCGCCGGCGCGCTCACTGAGCCGGGTCGCCTCATACAGCGGCGACGGCCGACCCGTGTAGTGGGTTTGCAAACGGTCGAGCTCATCGAGGTAGGCCTGATCGGTGCGCACCTTCTCGTAGGCGGCGGTGACGTCCTCGATGACCGCCATCAATGCCTCGGCGACAAAGCGGCCACCGTAGACACCGAAATGACCACGAGCGTCGGGATCGTGCTGGGTGGGTTCAGCGACCGCGGCGCTGGAACGCGGAAGGTCCGAGTGCAAGATGTCTGCCATCACAAACGCTCAACGACTAAGCGGCGCATCGGATTCGAGTGGGTTAGCGGGCCGGCTTGGGACACGACGGATGCTTACCTGCGGTGACCAGGTCGGCGACGGCCGCGCGGGGATCGCCGCTGGTGACCAGGCCCTCCCCGACCAGCACCGCGTCCGCGCCGGCACCGGCGTAAGCCAGCAGGTCAGCCCGGCCTCGCACACCCGATTCGGCGATCCGGATGATGTCCGACGGGAGGCCGGGCGCGATGCGCGCAAAGCAATCCCGGTCGACCCGCAGGGTCCGTAGGTCACGGGCGTTGACGCCGATAACCCGAGCACCCGCTTTCAGCGCCCGGTCGGCTTCGCCTTCGGTGTGCACTTCGACCAGCGCTGTCATACCCAGCGATTCAGTGCGCTCCAGCATCGACTCCAGCGCCGGCTGGTCCAGCGCGGCGACAATCAGCAGCAGCATGTCGGCACCGTGCGCGCGAGCCTCGTGGATTTGGTAGGGACCCACCACAAAGTCTTTGCGCAACACGGGAACTGACACCGCGGCGCGTACCGAGTCGAGGTCGGCGAGGCTGCCACGGAAGCGGCGCTCTTCGGTCAGCACGCTGATGATACGGGCGCCGCCGTCTTCATAGGCACACGCGAGGGCGGCTGGGTCGGCGATTGAAGCAAGCTCGCCCGCCGACGGGCTGGCCCGCTTCACTTCGGCGATGACACCGATACCGGCCTCGCGCAACGCCGCCATCACATCACGCGGTGGCGGGGCAGCTTCGGCTTTGGCCTTGATCTCTGGCATGCCCACGACCGCTTCACGAGCGGCAACGTCGACGCGGACTCCCTCGATGATGGAGTCGAGCACGCTTGCCGAACTCATGCTGTCGGTTCCTCTCCCCGGCCGCTGTCCGATGGTTGACGGCGTCGTTCGAGGGTAGCGAGCGCCACGGTGGCGTCCGTCACCGACCCTCGGTCGCAGGTTCAGGGCCTGGATCGTCGGCAGGGTCGGTCGGGTCACGACCGTCGTCGAGTTCGTCCCACATCGAACGTTCCGACAGTGCCTCGTCATCGTGACGTGCCGCGGACCGGCGCGCCGCGGGCGCCAGATATTTCGTGGCGGTGCGCCCGGCCGAGGCGGCTGCGCGCATTAGCAGGGCGGCTGCGACCAGGATGCCGACCGCGGCCACCAGGACGATCACCGGACCCGGGTAGTGACGCTGGCTGCCGACCAGCTCCAGCAACGGAACGTGCGACAGTTCGGCGCCCCGGGCGGCCATGTCGGGAGTCTCCAGCGTGCCGATCGCCAAATATCCCGTTGCCAGGCTGGCCAGAGCCACCAGCACCGCGAGCGCCCGCAGCGCCCATCCACGCACCGCGAGCGCCGCCAGCGCGGTGGCCAGCAGCAGCAACGCCAGCGGTAGCAGGGCCGACGACCATCCCGCCCCGGACAGTGCGACCCGCTTCGGGGGGCCCAAACCGTCGAATGCGTTCAGCTCGACCCACGTCAGCCGCGAGGCCGCCCACAGACCGGCGGCCGAAGACACCAGCAGAACCTGTGCCGCCCGCAGGACTTGTCGACCAACGGGGCCGGGCTGGGCGTCAGCCATTGGGGCCGCTCAGGGTCTCCGCGGCGGCGATCGCGTTGAGCACTGCCCGCGCCTTGTTGCGCGCTTCGGTGTATTCGTAAGGCCCGTTGGAGTCAGCCACCACCCCGCCGCCGGCCTGCACGTAGGCGGTGCCGTCGCGCATCAACGCGGTCCGGATCGCGATGGCGAAGTCGGCGTTCCCGGCGAAGTCGAGGTAGCCGAGCACGCCGCCGTAAAGACCGCGCCGGGTTTT
>NZ_JBYCLA010000161.1:0-5306 GCF_057473665.1 Mycobacterium sp. TH-M25 | reverse complement strand
GCCATCACCACACCCCGGACTAACCGGCGCCCAAGGCATTGGCGGCTTCGGTCAACGCGTACGAACCCGCGCTGGCCCGCAACGTGTTGACGCACATCGCCAGAATCTCCTCGGCCCGCGAGCTGATCAGCTGATACTGCTGGCCGTAGGCGGCGAACTGAGCCGCGGTCAGCACCGACACCGCGTCGGCGGCGGCCGGAACCACCCCGGTGGTCGGACCCGCAGCGGCCCTGTTCTGGGTGACCACCACCGAACCGGCCCCCGCCAAGTGGCCCGCGGCCGCCTCCAGCACCTCCGGTTGCGCAGTTACAAAGGACACGACACTCCACTCCTTATCTCGTCGGAACGGACCGCTCCGCGGGATGCGGTCCGCGTCGCGCCGATCGACCGCGACGGGGGGACTAGCTGCTAATGACAATCATTTGCATCTATTGGTATCACGATCGGCAGCTAGGCTCAAGTGGCTGACGCGAACCGCCCATCCCCCACCGGCCGTCAAGGAGCCCACCCACCGGCGCGACACCCGGCGGACTGTCGTCCCCACCTGCCAGATTCGACGCCGCCAGCCGGCCGCAACCCGGCTCACACCAACACCGCCCATCAAGCGCATGGCCGCATGCAAAATCGCGGTTAGGATGGCTCGATCCGATGTGCCGTGTCGATCGTGGTGCGGCGGGGACAGAGGATACGAGAATGCGACTTCGCAGGCCATGGGCGCGCTGACCCTCATCCTGGCCTTGTTCATTGGCATCGTGCTCGGCATGGTCGGCAGTGGTGGATCGATCATGGCGGTGCCGATGCTGGCCTACGTTGCCGGTATGGACCCCAAACAGGCGATCGCCGTGGCCCACCTCCTCGTCGCCGTGACCAGCGCGGTCACCGCCGTCCCACACGCACGGGCCGGTCACATCCAATGGCGAACGGGGATGCTGCTCGGTGGGGCCGGATCCGTCGGTGCCTACATCGGCGGTCTGCTGGCCAGATTTGTCAGCGGCACGGCCCTGTTCGTCGGGTTCGCCACGGTCGTGACTCTCACCGGCTTCGCGATGCTGCGCCGAGGTGACGGGGCCACCACCGAAGACGGCCGCCAGCCGCTCGCCGGGGTCGTTGTCCTTCTCGGAGGGCTCGCGATCGGCCTGGTGTCCGGTCTGGTGGGGGCCGGTGGCGGTGTGTTCGTGGTGCCCTTCCTCCTCATTGCCGGATCGCTTTCCATGTCTTTCGCGGTCGGAACCTCACTCGTCGTCACCAGCCTGAACTCGTTCGCCGGGCTGGGTGGCTATCTAACCCACGTCCATGTCGATTTCAAAGTGGCCGCGGTCATCACCGTAATCACAGTGATCGGAGGACAGATCGGCGCACGCCAACACGCGAGAGTTGCTCCCATGACGCTACGCAGGGCCTTCGGCCTGTTCGCGCTGGGCATATCGTCCATCACGTTTGGCCGGGAGCTCGGCACCGCCACGGGCGTCGCCGTGGCCGTCCTGACCACACTTTTCGTCGCGATCATGTTGGTGCGCAAGCGCTTACGCGGCCACCACGGCGGGACGCCAATGACTACCACGCCCGGACGAATGCCACGCCGGTGGCCATGACGGATCCCGACGCCCGGCGCCGGGTGCCATCAGCTCAACGCGACGAGTTCGGTTCGCCGGTGGCGGCGCGCGGTGTAGGACGGCGGCGCCGGGCCTGGCCGGTGGGGACACTTTGACGACTTGGCATTGCGGCGAGACGACGTGACCAAACGCACACAACGGAGTATTGTGGCGTCACAACGTCAACGCCGCTACCGGCCTCCTCTGGCGCAGTGGACGATCGAGGCATATGCGGTCGAACCACACGAAGCCACGTCGCCCAACGGCGCACCCAGCGCTGGCCAACCAGCTCTCGACATCGTCAGCCTGGCCCTCGGGTGGCGACAGGCGGTCGAGGCCCGTGTGACTTCGAGGGCATCACCGGTGCCGCCGGTGCAGCAAAGCCATTGTTATTAAGGAGGATTCTCATATGACCACTTCCCGTCCAGCCAAGACGCGCAGCGAGGCCCAGTGGGCGCTCGGTGAGCGTGAGCCGCTCAACGACACCGAGAAGATCAAGCACGACGACGCGCCGCTCAACGTGCGCGACCGCATCTTGAACACCTATTCCAAGCAGGGTTTCGACAGCATCGACAAGTCCGATCTGCGTGGCCGGTTCCGCTGGATGGGGTTCTACACCCAGCGTGCGCAAGGCTATGACGGCACCTGGACCGGCGACGAGAACATCGACACCATCGAAGCCCCTTACTTCATGATGCGGGTCCGCTCGGATGGCAAGCCGCTGTCGGTGGCCGCGCTGCGCACACTGGGCGAGATTTCGACCGAGTTCGGCCGCGACACCGCCGATATCGGGGACCGGGAAAACGTCCAGATCCACTGGATCGAGGTCGAAAACATTCCCGAGATCTGGCGACGGCTGGACACGGTCGGCCTGCAGACCACCGAAGCCTGCGGCGACTGCCCCCGTGGCTTCCACGGTTCGCCGCTGGCCGGTGAATCCCTGGACGAGGTGCTCGATCCCTCGCCGGCGATCGACGAGATCCTGCGGCGCGCTATTGGCAATCCCGACTACGCGAACCTGCCGCGCAAGTACAAGACCGCGATCTCGGGGCTGCAGGACGTCTCCCACGAGACCCACGACGTCGCGTTCATCGGCGTCAACCACCCCACCCACGGCCCGGGTATGGACCTGTGGGTTGGTGGGGGTTTGTCCACCAACCCGATGCTGGCGCAGCGGCTCGGGGCGTGGGTGCCGCTGGAGGAAGTGCCCGATGTGTGGGAGGCGGTCACGCAGGTCTTCCGCGACTACGGTTATCGGCGGTTGCGGTCCAAGGCCCGGTTGAAGTTCCTGATCAAAGACTGGGGTGTGGAGAAGTTCCGCGAAGTACTCGAAACCGAGTACCTCAAGCGCAAGCTCATCGACGGCCCGGCGCCGGAATTGCCGGCTCACCCGATCGACCATGTCGGGGTGCAGCGGCAGAAGAACGGCCGCAACGCGGTCGGCGTGGCCGCCATCGCCGGGCGGGTCTCGGGCACCATGTTGAGCAAGGTCGCCGACCTGATGGAGCAGGCCGGTTCGGACCGGGCGCGGTTCAGCGCCTTTCAGAAAATGATCATCCTCGACGTGCCCGACGACAAGGTCGACGAGCTGGTGGCCGGCCTCGACGCCCTCGGCCTGCCGTCGCGGCCGTCGCACTGGCGCAAGAACCTGATGGCCTGCACCGGTATCGAGTTCTGCAAGCTGTCGTTCGTGGAGACCCGGGTGCGTGCCCAAACCCTGGTTCCGGAACTGGAGAAACGGCTCGAGGACATCAACGCTGCGCTCGACGTGCCGATCACGGTGCACATCAACGGGTGCCCCAACTCGTGCGCCCGAATTCAGGTGGCCGACATCGGGTTCAAGGGTCAGATGGTCGACGACGGCCACGGCGGTTCAGTCGAGGGCTTCCAGGTGCACCTGGGCGGCGGCCTCGGCCAAGACGCCGGGTTCGGCCGAAAGCTGCGCCAGCACAAGATCACCAGCGACGAACTCGGCGATTACATCGACCGGGTGGCACGCAACTTCGTCAAACATCGCGCAGACGGCGAACGTTTCGCGGAGTGGGCGATACGAGCCGACGAAGCAGAACTTCGGTGAACGAAGGGGACGGGAAGTTGAGCGAAGTGGAATTGCGCGAGCTGGCTGCGCGCGGCGCGGAAGAGTTGGACGGCGCCGACGCCACCGACCTGTTCCGCTGGACCGATGAGCATTTCGGCGGCGGCGAGGGATCTCCCGGAAGAACCACGTGCAACTGGGTGGTGGCCTCGAGTATGGAAGACGCCGTGCTCATCGACCTGGCGTCGAAGGTGCATCCGGGCGTGCCGGTGCTCTTTCTGGACACCGGCTACCACTTCGCAGAAACCATCGGCACCCGCGACGCAGTCGCGGCCGCCTACGACATCCAGCTGCTCAACGTCACTCCCGAGCACACGGTGGCCGAGCAGGACACGATGCTAGGCAAGGATCTGTTCGCCAGCAATCCCGCCGAGTGCTGCCGGCTGCGTAAGGTGGTTCCGCTGGCCAACACGCTGCGCGACTACTCGGCGTGGGTGACTGGCCTGCGCCGGGTTGATTCGCCCACCCGCGCCAACGCCCCGCTGATCAGCTTCGACGAACAGTTCGGCCTGGTCAAGGTCAACCCACTGGCCGCCTGGTCCGACCAGGACATGCAGGACTACATCGCCGAGCACAACGTGCTTGTCAATCCGCTTGTGCAGGAGGGCTACCCGTCGATCGGCTGCGCCCCGTGCACAGCCAAGCCCGCGGAGGGCGCCGACCGCCGCAGCGGACGCTGGCAGGGACAGTCCAAGACCGAATGCGGGTTGCACGCCCAGTGAGCACGCTTGTGCTGACCGCACACGGCAGCAAAGACCCGCGATCGGCCGCCAATGCTCACGCCGTGGCACGCACCGTTACGCGTATGCGCCCAGGCCTCGATGTGCGGGTCGCGTTCTTGGAGCAGTGTTCGCCGAGCCTGGCCGCTGTGCTCACCGGGTTGCCGGAGGGCCGCGAGGCGGTCGTGTCGCCGCTGCTGCTGGCGAGCGCCTACCACGCCGGCATCGACATCCCCGAGCAGATCGCGGGCTGTGGTGGTCGGTTTCGGCAGGCTGACGCGCTCGGTGAGGACAGTCGGCTGGTTGCGGTGCTGCACCAGCGGCTAACCGAGCGAGGAGTCCATCGGCTGGACAGCGACCTCGGCGTGTTGGTGGTGGCGGTCGGTTCGTCGAATGCCGCGGCGAACGCGCGCACCGCCCAGGTCGCTGCCAAGCTGGCCGCCGGCAGCCGGTGGGCCGCGGTCACGACCGCCTTCGCCACCGGGCCTGAGCCGTCGGTGGCGGAGGCCGCCAGCCAGTTGCGACGCCTCGGCGCCCGCCGTCTGGCGATCGCACCATGGTTCCTGGCGCCCGGACTGTTGACCGACAGGGTACGCGAATACGCTGCGCAGGAAGGGATTCCGACGGCAGCGCCGTTGGGGGCGCATCCGCTGGTGGCCGAGACCGTCCTCGATCGCTATGACCAGGCGGTGGATAGCCAGGCCGCAGCCTAACACCCGCCCCCGCGCCCGCCAGCTGTGCCATCGTGACCGCCAACGACGGCGCCTCGTCGGTCGCGCATCACACCGGCTGGCACGGATCTCGAGTTTCGCAGTTTGATCAGTGTGACGGGCGTGATTGCTGAGGCGATTGTGACCTGATCGGCGTGTCGGCGTGATCCGCCCGTGATGATGACGAAGC
>NZ_JBYCLA010000160.1:0-3780 GCF_057473665.1 Mycobacterium sp. TH-M25 | reverse complement strand
ATTGGCCGGCCGAAGCGGGCGAAGCAGTTCCGCCGGTTCGCTGGCCGGGTCGCCGGAAAGCTCTATAACCGGTTCCCGTAGAACCAGTGTCGCCCCGGCATCCTCGAGGATGAACGCCCGTCGGTCGTCGGGATAGGTGGGGTCGACGGGCAGGTAGACGCCGCCCGCTTTGAGGACACCCAGCGCGGTGATAACCAGTTCCGGTGACTTGTCCAGTAGCACCGCCACTCGGTCTTCGGTGCCGATACCACGCTCGATCAGCCAATGCGCCAGCCGGTTTGCCTCATCGTCGATCTCGCGATAACTGTACTGCCGGCCCTCGTAGACGACGGCAACAGCATCCGGAGTGCTGGCAGCCCGCCGCGCAACCAGGCCCGGTAGCGTATTGGCCGGCACGCTGAAGGTTTCTCCTGCGGAGACCTCCCGCAGCCATGCGACATCGGCGTGGCTCATCAGTCCGCACGCCGACAGCGTGGTGTCGGGGTTGGCCAGCGCGTGCTCCAATAGCACGCCGTAGTGCCGCAGTAGTTGATCCACCAGCGGTCGATCGAGGACTTCGACCAGATATTCGGCTTCGACCACAGCTCCGGCACCGTTCATTTCGACCATGAAGCCGAGCGGTAACTGGCTGATATGGGCGCGCAATTCGGCGCGCACACATCGCACGCCGGGTGGGCTGAAGCCGCCGCCGTCAGGCTCGCGCATCCCGAAACTGACCCGCGTCATGCGCTCGGCCCCATGCCGGCGGTCGGGATTGGATTCGCGCACCAGCCATTCCAGGTCGACCCGCGAATGAGCCATGGCGCCGATCGAGCTGTCCCTGGTCTGCGCCAGCAACTCCCGGAACGTCATCCGCGACTCGGGCCGCATCCGCATCACCAGCGTGTTGCCGAAGTAACCGATCGCGGTTTCGGTTCCTGCGCTGCGGTTCAGCACCGGTGTAGCGACAAGGAAATCCGACGCATGAGTGTAGCGATGCACCAGCGCGCCGAACGCCGCCATCAACACCATGTACGGGGTGGCGCCCAACTCCCTGGCGAGTGTGGCTGCGCGGTCGATGGTCTCTGCCGACAGCCGGGAGGTGGCCCGCTGGGCACGCCACGTGCCCGGGACCACCGACCCGTTCGGGCCGGGAAGTTCCAGCGGCTCGGGCAGATCCGCCATCAGCGACCGCCAGTACGCCAGGTCGTCCTCGCTGCCGCGGACCGGATCCCCCGCGACCGCGGTCGGCACCGGTGCAGCGCGATCCGCTCCGGTGTAGGCACGCGTCAGGTCGGCGAAGAACGGTGCCCACGAACCGTCATCCCAGGCGATGTGATGGGCGGTGACCAGGAGTATCAGTTCCTCGGCGCCCACCCGCGCGGCAGCGATCCGCAGCGGTGCATCTTTGGCCAGGTCGAAGGGCTGCCGAAACTGCCTTTGTGCCAGCACTTCCAGCCGGAGCTTTCGGGCCTGCGCGGCAAGGCCGGACAGGTCGTGCTCGGCCCAGTCCGGCCGCAGGTCGTCGTGAACCACCGGGTGAGGATCGCCGTCGCTGCCGGTCTGATACGTCGTGCGCAGTACCGGGTGGCGCAGCGCGACCGCATCCACTGCTTGCCGCAGCCGCGTGATGTCGACGCTGCCGCTCACCCGATACGAGACGCAGATATTGAGCAAAGCGCCGTCGGGGTCCGCCGACTGCACAAACCACATCCGGCGTTGTCCGTCGGACAGTCGGGGGCGCGTCCGGACGGCGTCGGCGCCCGAGCGGGTCAAGCCACGCTCGGCGATCCTGCGGCGCAGCAATTCCAGCCGCTGCGCTTCCAGCGTGTCCAAGCCCGTGGTGTCCGTCACGCGTGGGCTCCAACCTTCTCGGTGCAGTGGCCGTTGCTTGTACCCAGGGCATCGATCAGTTCGTTGACGGTGATCCCACCGAGCATCCGCGCCACCGGAGCCGAATGGCCCACCGCCCTTCGCAAACGCCGCCGCAGATCGAGTGCCAGCAGTGAGTCCAGGCCCAGGTCGATCAGGGACGCGGTCGCGTCGATCGCCACCGCATCGCCGAGTTGCAGCGTCGCCGCCAGTTCGGCATGCACCAGATCGGCAAGAGTCGTCATACCGAATCGGTTTTGTGGCAGCGCATGATCCTCGTCCGCGCGCCGGCGCAAGGGCATCGCGATGCCCTGGCTGTCGAAGAACACCCGGAGCCGGCCGAGGTCGGCGCGAAAAATCAACGGATCACCCGCATACCGGCCCAGGCTGGCGGCCACCGCCGACTCGGCTCGCATCGCGAGCAGGCCGGAGCGTTGGGTTCGGGCGATCTCGGCCGGCGCGACCACTCCGGCGTCCTGCCACAGACCCCACCGAATTGCGGTGCAGTCCAAACCGGTTGCGCGCAGCCGCGCGGCCAGCACGTCGAGAATCCGGTTGGACGCCGCATAGGCGGCGTGACCATGCCCGCCCCAGACGCCTACAACCGATGAACAGGCCAGTAGCCGGCACTGCGGCTGCAGCGGCCAACCCGCTACCATCGTGGCCAGGCCGGCCACTTTCGCGGCGCAGACGGCCGCCAGATCCGCACCGGTGAGTTGGGTTCGCGTCGATACCGCAGCGATCCCCGCGGTGTGGATCAGCAACGACGCGCCGTTATCGGCGAATTCAGCCGCGACCGCCGCGACGGCGACGCGGTCGGTGATGTCGCAGCGCGGGGCATGCACCTCGACGTGGTGCCGCCCGATCAGCGCGCGCAGCCTATGGGGCTCGATACCGTTGCGGCTCAATAGGACTACTCTGCGCGCGCCACGTTCGATGACGTACTGCGCATATCGCCGGCCGATGGCTCCGCTGCCCCCGGTGATCACCACGTTGTCCAGTGCCGCCGCGTCGAGCGACCGGGCGGTCGCCGACCCGTGTTCTTCGCGCAGGGCGCGAACGTAACACTGTGCTGCGCTGCCGCGCAGCGCCATCACCCCGGTCGCGCCGACCAGCACATCGAGAGCGGTTGCGGCGGAGAGCTCGTCGAGCCCCCCGGCAGGCAGGTCCAGCGTCCCGAACGTCTGGTCGCCGAATTCGAAACCGACGCTGCGGTGCATCGCGGCGAGCGCCGCGTGGGCGGGCCGTACGGCGCTGTCGCCGGACACGACGTTCTCGCCGCCGGCGGTGAGCAGCCAGACGGCGCGGCAGCGTGGTCCGATGAGCCCGGCGTAGTCCGGCAAACCCACATCGGCCCGACCGGCAATCGCCGCGACGGCTTCGATCGCGTCCTGCTGGTCAAGCGACGGGGCAAGCACCGCAATCACTTCGGCGTCGCGCGGCGATACCACTTGACATCCTCGATGCGTGGACGCCGCGGCGATCAGTTGGTTCACGTCGTCGCCGAGAATCGCGATGGCGCACCTGGTGGCGGCCGCCGGAGCCGGGACCTCGGCTTGCCGCCAATCCTCGATCGCGACGGTCAACGGGCGCTCTGGGTCAGCGACCCGCAATGGCTCTGGCGCGGCCCACAGGTGTAGCGCACGCATCGGCGCGTTCGGGAACTCACGCAGCGGTGGCTCGAGCTCCGTGGGCATCGCATCGACCCACGGGTAGCCCGGATCGGCGACCGCGGCCGCGGCGATATTGGCCGACAGCACGTCGGCGATCGGGCCGTCCCGGTGACCTGATCCGAGGATCACTGCCGAGTCGTCGGCGACCAGTTCGTTGAGCGGGTACAGCAGCGAAGGGTGCGCCGACATTTCGATGAAAGCCTCGGCCCCATACTCCTCCGCAGCAATCACAGCTCGGTCGAAACGGACCGTGCTG
>NZ_JBYCLA010000159.1:0-4050 GCF_057473665.1 Mycobacterium sp. TH-M25 | reverse complement strand
TCCACCGGCGGAACGGTCATCGCGAATGCGGTGTCGTAGGCGCTCGCGGCGCTAGAGGCCTGGGCTGCGGTGTGCTCGGCCTGTGCCCCCGTCACCGTCATCCAGGTGATGTAGGGGTCGACGGCGGCGGCCATCGTGGCCGATGTCGGCCCGAGCCACTCATCATCCAGGACGTCGATCGTCGACTGGTACTGGATTGCCGAGGACTCGAGTTCGGCGGCGAGCAGATTCCATGCCGCCGACGCCGCCCGCATGGATGCCGAGCCGGGCCCAGAATACATTCTCCCCGAATTGATTTCGGGTGGTAGCGCGCCAAAATCCATGATCAGTTTCCTGACCTGGACGGTGTCGAGGTACACGATCGGTTGCGGTCGGCCGTTGCTGCGGGCGACTGCGCCTGCTGTGCAACAGAAAACATCGCAACTCTCCTTTCGATAAAGCTGGTTTATTCAGATCCACAGGTGCGTGACGTGAGTCATCCGCGTGGTGCGTGAAGGCTTGCCGGGGGAATCAACCGTCAGTCGATACGCCGCACCCCGTGATCAGTTCGTGTGCATCGCCGAACAACTCGTGTAACCACTGCTGTGTGGCAAGACGACAAGGCGGAAGCATCGGCGGCAATGTGATCCATTGTGGGCCCAACCTCTACCGCGGCGCGCGGTCTACGGCCAGGTTCATAGAAAGTTCAAACTTTCCGCGCGGAAGTCCACCAGGCCCCGGTAGTGCGGCGCGAATTCGCCGGAACTGCACAGTGAACGGTGTGACGCCGACAGGTGAATAGCACGCCACCGGGGTCAGTGCCCGGGACATCGGGGCCGCAGTTGTCGACGTGCATGGCCCGGGCACCCACCCGACGAGGGCAGGTCCGCTACGGGCGGTAGCTGACCAGGAAGTTGCCCAGCCGCTCGATGGCGTGAGCCAGATCACGCGACCACGGCAGTGTGACGATCCGCAGGTGATCTGGTGCGGGCCAGTTGAATCCGGTTCCCTGGGTGACGAGGATCTTCTCCTGCAACAGCAGATCGAGGACGAGTTGCTCGTCGTCGACGATCTCGTACACCTCGGGGTCGAGCCGAGGGAACGCGTACAGCGCGCCGGCGGGTTTGACGCAGGACACGCCGGGGATTTCGTTGAGCTTGGACCAAGCGACGTCGCGCTGTTCGAGCAGTCGTCCGCCGGGCAACACCAAATCGTCGATGCTCTGATGGCCGCCCAGTGCTACCTGAATCGCATGCTGCGCAGGAACATTCGGGCACAGCCGCATATTGGCCAGCAGGTGAATGCCCTCGATGAAGCTGCTGGCATGATCTTTGGGGCCGGTGATGGCCAGCCAGCCGGCCCGATATCCGGCTACCCGGTAAGCCTTTGACAGCCCGTTGAACGTCAGGCACAACAGATCCGGTGCCACCGATGCCAGACTGATGTGTTCGGCGTCGTCGTAGAGGATCTTGTCGTAGATCTCGTCGGCGAGTAGCAGCAGCTGGTGCTTGCGCGCCAAATCGGTTATCTGCGTGAGGATTTCGCGGCTGTAGACCGCGCCGGTGGGATTATTTGGGTTGATCACGACCAGCGCTTTGGTGCGTTCGGTGATCTTCGACTCGATGTCGGCGACGTCTGGTTGCCAGCCTTGGGTTTCGTCGCACAGGTAGTGCACCGGTGTGCCGCCCGCCAGCGACGTCGAGGCGGTCCACAGCGGGTAGTCCGGCGCCGGGATCAGCACCTGGTCGCCGTTGTCCAGCAGGGCCTGCAGGGTCAGCGTGATCAGCTCGGAGACCCCGTTGCCCAGGTAGACGTCGTCGACGTCGAACCGCGGAAAATCCTGGACCAGCTCGTAGCGGGTCACGACCGCGCGCCGAGCCGGCAGAATGCCCTTGGAGTCGGAGTAGCCCTGCGCGTAGGGCAGCGCTTGGATCATGTCGCGCATGATGACGTCCGGGGCGTCGAATCCGAACGGCGCGGGGTTGCCGATGTTCAGCTTGAGGATGCGGTGCCCCTCGGCCTCCAGCCGGGCGGCGTGATCGTGCACCGGCCCACGGATCTCATAGAGGACGTCCTGCAGCTTCGATGACTGCGCAAACGTCCGCTGCCGCGGCTGGTGCCCCGCGTTCTGCCATGGCAGCTGGTGAGTCGTCACACCACCCATGGTGCCATGACTGTCGAGCTATTTAGTAATTCTTTCGACGGCCTGATCAGCGCTTACCCGGTGGACGGGCCCCGCGGGCGATGCCCAGCCCCTTGACCGGAGGCGCCGCCGGAGTGTCTTTGCCATCGCCGTCGCTGCTTTCGGCGGGCTCGGGTTGCGGTGGCTCCTGCGCCGCGGGCTCCGACGCGGCCGCGGGTGCCGGGGCCGGTGCGGCGGCCTTCTTGGCGCCGGGGCGCTTTGCCCCTGCCGCAATACCGAGGCCCTTGACCGGGGCAGCCGGCGCCTTGGCCGCTGCGGCCGGCTCGGACTTCGTCTCGGGCTCGGCAGGAGGCGCCGACGGCGCTGCGGCTTCGGGTTTTGCGGCGGTCGCCTTCTTCGCACCCGGACGCTTGGCGCCACCGGCGATACCGAGCCCCTTGACCGGGGCGGCCGGGGTCTTGGCCTCGGGAGCCTTTTCTTCGGACCCCGACGCAGCATGCGCCGCTTCGGCTTTGGGCGCCGTTTTCTTGGCGCCGGGTCGTTTGGCGCCACCGGCGATACCCAGCCCGGTCACCGCCTTGGCCGCGGTCTTGTCCTCCTCCGGTGCGGCGGCCTCCGGGGCAGAGGTTTCCTCGGCCGGGGCGGTCGATGCCTTGGGCTCGGCCTTGTGGGCGTGGTCTGTACGCTCGGCGGCGGTCTTGGCGGCAGCACCCTTCTGCGGCAGGGTGAACGTGCTGTGGTCGAGCGACTCGAGCAGCAACTGCGCCACGTCGCGGACGTCAACGCCCTCGCGGCCCGCGGCCTCCTGGCGGTCGTTGACGCCGTCGCTGACCATCACCCGGCAGAACGGGCAGGCGGTCGCGATCGTGGTGGCGCCGGTGGCCAGCGCCTCGTCGACGCGTTCGTGGTTGATCCGCTTGCCGATGTGCTCTTCCATCCACATCCGCGCGCCACCTGCGCCACAGCAGAAGCTGCGGTCGGCGTGCCGCGGCATCTCGGCCAGCTTGGCTCCGGCCGCGCCGATCAGCTCGCGGGGTGCCTCGTAGACCTTGTTGTGCCGGCCCAGGAAGCACGGGTCGTGATAGGTGACGTCTTGCGAGACGGGGCTCACCGGGACCAATTGCTTGTCGCGGACCAGACGGTTCAGCAGCTGGGTGTGGTGCAGCACGGTGTAGTTGGCGCCCAGCTGCTTGTACTCGCGTCCCAGGGTGTTGAAGCAGTGCGGGCAGGTGACCACGATTTTGCGGTCGACGGTCTCGACACCTTCGAACAGATCGTCGAGGCTGTCCTTGGCTTGGGCGGCCAGCTGCTGGAACAGGAACTCGTTGCCGGAGCGGCGGGCCGAGTCGCCGTTGCAGGTCTCACCGGTACCCAGCACCAGATACTTCACGCCGGCGGCGGCCAGCAGTTCGGCGACGGCCTTGGTGGTCTTCTTGGCCTTGTCGTCGTAGGCGCCGGCGCAGCCCACCCAGAACAGGTATTCGAAGCCCTCGAAGCTGTCGACGTCTTCGCCGTAGACCGGGACGTCGAAGTCGACCTCGCTGATCCAGTTGGTCCGGTCAGCTGCGTTCTGTCCCCACGGATTGGCTTTGGTTTCAAGGTTTTTGAACAACACCGAGAGCTCCGAGGGGAACTCGGACTCCATCATCACCTGGTAGCGGCGCATGTCGACAATGTGGTCGATGTGCTCGATGTCCACCGGGCACTGTTCGACGCAGGCACCGCAGTTCACGCAGGACCACAGCACGTCGGGGTCGATCACACCGCCTTGTTCGGCGGTGCCGACCAGCGGCCGGGCCGCCTGCTCGGGCCCGTGTCCGGGCACCCGGCCGAAGCCGGACTCGGGTACGTGGTGGCCCTCGTCGTGCGCGGTCTCGAGATCCAGGCCCTCAAGCGGCTCGGCTTTCTTCTCGCCGAGGATGTAGGGC
>NZ_JBYCLA010000158.1:0-5091 GCF_057473665.1 Mycobacterium sp. TH-M25 | reverse complement strand
AAGAGCCTGCACACAGCGTCGAGCAGCTCACGTGCGACGTGGAGATTCGGCGCTACGGTCAGCGGATCGCCGCGGAGACAACCGTATTAGCCGACGAGGAAGCGGCCCGCAGCGCCGGTTTCAGGCGCCTTGCCGGTTACATCTTCGGCGGCAACCGGACGGACACCAAGATCGCCATGACTGCACCCGTCGCCCAACAGCCAGGCGGCCAGTACGGTGAGCGGATCGCGACGACGGCCCTGGCATCAGAAGAAGTCAACGCCGGTGGTGAATGGGTGATCCGCTTCTTCATGCCTGCCGAGAAGACAATGGAGTCATTGCCCGAGCCGAATGACCCTGCCGTACGGTTGGTGACTGTCCCGGCTGAGACTGTCGCGGTTCGTCGCTTTTCGGGCAGTACTAGTCGCCGCACGGTCGCGTCGCAGACGGCCGAGCTGATACGAGCCCTGCACGAAACGGGTTTTGAGCCTGTCGGCACACCCTCCGCGTGGTTCTACGATCCGCCGTGGACCCTCCCGATGTTGCGTCGCAACGAGATCGCCGTACCTGTCAAAACACACCCCTGAGCCGGAGGACCAACATGCGTAGTTCTACATTGCTCGCCACCGCCGCAGCGACCGCTGCCACGTCCGCAATCGGCGGTCTGGCGACCGCTCCGGCGCTCCAGGCTCGCTGGTATCAGCAACTCAGGAAGCCGGGCTATCAACCACCCAGACAGGTTTTTCCGGTGGTCTGGCCGGCGCTGTACGCCGACATCGCCGTCGTTTCGGCGTCCGCGATCGACCGGTTGAGAGACACCGGCGAAGACGGTCGCCGGCGGGCCTACCAAGTCAGGCTCGCTGTCAACCTCGCCCTCAACGCCAGCTGGTCGTGGGTGTTCTTCAACCGGCGCCGTTTCGCCTCAGCCACGGTGCTCAGCGGCGTTCTGACGGCCAGCAGTGCTGACTTGGCGCGTCGTGCGATCGACGTGCAAGGGGCGCGCGCCGTGCCGCTGCTCCTGTATCCGCTGTGGTGCGCCTTCGCCACCGTGCTGACGGGACACATCTTCATGCTCAACCGCAAACACAGTTAGTTCGACGTTCTGCGCAGGCGAAGCATCCCAACATCGAGAGCAGGAACCGGAAATGACGGGTTGTCGTGAAAAACTATAACGTCGAAAGCCATTGTGGGATAAGAATTCTCGGAGGCTACCGTGGTAGGTGATCGGTATCGTTGGATCGGTATGGCGCTGTTGGCGAGTCTCGGGTCCAGCCTGTTGGCGTTCATGTCGGTGATGGACCCGGCGTCCGCCCAGGGTGACCCGTCAACCGATGGCGCCGCGTTCATCATGGGCGGCACCTTGAACCCGGAACCTGCGCCCAGTTACGTGACAGCCATCAACGATGCTTACATCCAGTCCAACTCGCTTTTCGCGGGTTACACGCCGTTCGGGTTGTACACGCCCGAGGGCGTCAACATTCCGGGTATCAGCGGGCTGACCCTGGATCAGTCGGTAGCGCAGGGCCAGTTGATCCTCAACAACGCGATTCTGGGACGGCCTGCGGACGCCGACACCCTAGTCTTCGGCTACTCGCAAAGCGCGGTGATCGCCACTCTGGAGATGAACGCACTTGACGCGCTACCTCCGGACGAACGGCCGAACCCCGATGAACTGTCGTTCATGCTGATCGGCGACCTGGACAACCCCGATGGCGGCCTCTTCACGCGCTTCACCACGAACATTCCCGTCCTGGGTATCCCGTTCTACGGTCCGACGCCACCGGGCACGGTCTATCCGACCGATATCTACACCGGCCAGTATGACGGCGCCGCCGACTTCCCCCAGTACACCGGCGATCTCTTAGCGGATTTGAACGCCATTCTCGGTACACAATATGTTCACACTCAGTATGTGAATCTGACCGCTGAACAGATTCACAGCGCGGTGCCACTGGCAACCTCGCCCGGCTACGACGGGGTCACCCACTACTTCATGATTCCGACGCAGGACTTGCCACTGGTGGAACCGCTGCGTGCAATTCCCTTCGTCGGAACGCCGCTGGCCGACCTGTTGCAACCGGATCTCACCGTCCTCGTCAACCTGGGCTACAACCCCAATGGGTATGCCGACGTGCCGACCCCGGCTCAACTGTTTCCCGGCTTCAACCTGATCGCCGAGCTTCAGCAGCTCGCTAAACCCTTACTCGATAGCCTCGGTGTCCATCTGCCCGAATACCCGAGCGTGCCGCCTCCGGACTTCAATCTGATCACCATCATCGAACAGCTGGTCACCGGCGCCTATCAAGGCGTCAAAGACGCACTAGTTGATCTGGGGCTGCTACCGGCGTCGGAGTTCGCCACCACCTACCCAGCAATTAACACACCGGCGGCTGTGGCAGCGATTGCGCCCGAACTCGGTTTGGATCCGACATGGTTCAGCGGGGGACTGGGTTTGGTGGATTTAGCGGGAT
Organism: Mycobacterium sp. TH-M25; assembly: GCF_057473665.1. Classification (NCBI taxonomy): domain Bacteria; kingdom Bacillati; phylum Actinomycetota; class Actinomycetes; order Mycobacteriales; family Mycobacteriaceae; genus Mycobacterium; species Mycobacterium sp. TH-M25. Next base: position 2,641 of record NZ_JBYCLA010000158.1, on the reverse strand, counting down.
AGACCCGTTGCTCTCACTGGGCCACGCGGTAGTCGAAGGTCGTATCGGTAGGCGAAGAACCGTGGCGGCTCGCTGTGGTGAGTTCATCTGGCCGCAGTACGGCCGAGCAGGTGACGCAAGGCCTGCTCGAGGTGGGGATGGCGGAACCGGTGATCGGCGCCGTGCAGGCGGGTGGGCACCACACGTTGGCTGGCGCAGGCCAATTCGCGGGAGCCTTGATTGCCCAACAGCACGCGGGGTCCCAGCGCCGGCACCGGCAACAGCGTGGGCCGGTGCAGAACGTGAGCCAGGGTGCGGGTGTAGTCGGCATTGCGGACCGGCTCGGGAGCAACGGCGTTGACCGGACCGGACAAGCCGGTCTCCCACAGGCCGCGGTGGTAGATGTCGACAAGGTCGTCGATCCCGATCCAGGGCAGCCACTGCTGGCCGCCTCCGACCCGGCCGCCGAGCCCGGCGGCGAACAGCGGACGCAGCAGGCGCAGCGTGCCGCCGAGTGGAGATTGCACGATCCCGGTGCGGATACGCACCACCCGGATCCCGGCCTTTTCTGCCGGCGTGAGCGCGTCCTCCCAGTCGGCGACGACGTCGGCGAGAAACCCCTCCCCGCGCTCGCTGTCCTCGGTCAAGAGCTGGTCGCCACGGTCGTAGCCGTAGTATCCGACCGCCGAGGCGCAGATCAGCACGCTCGGCCCGTTGGGGGTTCGCAAGGCCAGTTCGGCCAGCAGACGGGTCGGCCCGATTCGGCTGCTGCGAATCGCGCGTCGATGCTTTTCTGTGAAGCGACCCGCGATCGAGGTGCCGGCCAGGTGAATCACCGCGTCGACCCCTGCCAGCAGCTCCGGATCGGGGTCATGAGGATTCCATTGCCGCTCATCGGGTTTGGTCACGGCATGGCGCACCAGCCGGATGACCCGATGACCGCCGGTGGAAAGGAACGCGGCCAGGGCCGAACCGACAAGTCCGGAAGAGCCGGTGACAGCGACTGTCGCCGGGGCGAGGCCGTGTTCGACCGCGCGTTGGTGTGCGGCGAGGTCGTCGGCCAGTTGGCGATGCCGGTAGGCGAACATCGGACGCAACACCCGGCCGGGAATTGGGGAGTCGACCCGGTCGACCACCCGGGTCTTATCGTCGGCGAGTTCTTCGAAGTCGTGCGTGTGCCGCCACCGGACCGCCAACGCCGCCGGCAGCGACGCCAGTCCGTCGCTGCTGATCTCGTCGACGAAGCGCCGCGGCGGATCGTAGGAGTCCGTCCGGTGCGAAGCGACCCAGCGAAGCCCGCCTGACAGCGCGAGCTTGGCACGGCCATCCTTCAGCGAATAGGCCTCCGAGACGACTCGTATCGGCTGCCATGGCGGCAACAGTCGCAGGAACGCTCCCGGCCGGCCGTACCACGCAAAGATCTCATCACGCGGGGCGTCGACGACGCTGGAATACAGCAAACCCATCCTTCGACGCTACCGGGGAAACCATCGGCCCGCGATCAGGCAGAGTGGTTGGCGTGAGTGCGCGTCACCCCGGCAGGTCGCTGCTGGACATACTGCTGGACCGGGCCGTCATCCCCGGCTATAGCCGCGTCGGCTACTGGCTGCGGCGATCGGACTGGTCAGGTGACCCCGCGCCGGGGTCGCTCCGCGGGCGTAGCGCGATGGTCACCGGCGCCAACAGCGGGATCGGCATGGCGATCGCCGCCGGCCTGGCTGGGCTGGGGGCGCGTGTGCTGATGACCGTCCGCAGTCGCGAACGCGGTGAGCAGGCACGCGCTGAGCTCGCCGCCGCCCACCCGGACGCCGACCTGACGGTGGAGGTCTGCGACGTCGCCAACCTGGGTGCAGTGCGCGAATTCGCTGCCGACCTGGCCAGCCGGCTGTCAGCGCTGGACGTTGTCGTTCACAACGCCGGGGTGCTGCCGGCCACACGCACCGAGACCGACGACGGGCACGAGCTGACGCTGGCCACTCATGTGCTGGGTCCGGTGTTGCTGACCGAGCTGCTCGCCCCCAGCATGGCCAACTCCTCCGACCCACGGGTGGTCTTGATGTCCTCGGGCGGGATGTACACACAAGCCCTGCCGGTCGAGGATCCCGAATACCGCAACGGGCTCTACCGCGGCGCCACTGCTTATGCGCGGAGCAAGAGGATACAGGTGGCGCTCACCCCGATCCTGGCTGAACGCTGGGCGGGGCGAGGAATTTCGGTGTATTGCATGCACCCCGGGTGGGCGGACACACCCGGGGTGGCCGATTCTTTGCCGGTCTTTCGGATGCTGACCGGACCGCTGCTGCGCTCGCCTGCGCAGGGCGCCGATACCGCCGTGTGGCTCTCCGCGACCACGCCCGCGCCGCCGACCGGCCGGTTCTGGCATGATCGGCGGCCGCGCCCGGAGCACTACCTGCCCTTCACCCGGGACAGCTACGAAGACCGTCAGCGACTGTGGCGATACTGCGCAAACGCCATCGGCCTTGATGTGGCCTGAGGCCACGTCACCCGCCGCTCGACGGCCGCGGCCAGCCCGGTGCGACCCATACCCTGCGTGGCTCCGAATAGTTCATGTGCAGAGGTTCGGCATGCCGCGCTCCGTTGCGGTTATCGGCAGCGGCGTCTCCGGTCTGACTGCCGCCTACGTGTTGTCCGCACAGGATCG
>NZ_JBYCLA010000157.1:0-11099 GCF_057473665.1 Mycobacterium sp. TH-M25 | reverse complement strand
TCAGCGTGATGGTGACGCTGGCCGCGGGCATGCCCAGCCACGCGAACGGGGCGATAATGACCGCCGCCAGCGGGGGATAAGTGAACGGCAGGTCGAGGCCGATCGGGGTGTGGAACTTGATATCGGGGCTGTACAGCGGATGGCCGTCGAGCCAGGCTTGCCCACCCATCCGGTACACATCGATGTCGATGCGGTAGAGGGTGCTTCCCAGCATCCGCCAGCCGGCATAGCCCAATGCCGCCAGCGCCGGCAGTTGAAGCAGCAACCAGCCGGCTTTTCGCCAGCTAGTCGGTTGCGCTGTGGCGTGCGGCCCGCCTGAACTGCCCGCGTCGGGCGAGCGCCATCTAGTCATATCGGTCATCAGCCTATCGGTGCCGGCGGCCTAATCGGTGTCGCGGGCGATCCTCGGCGTGACGTGCGCGTAGCTTTTTAAGCGTGCTGGACTGGTTCGAACACGACATCATCGGCCGCGGTCGGCTCCCGTTGCTGTGTTGTCTGGTCGCCTTCATCTTGACATTTTTCGTGACGCGTACCTTCGTGCGCTTGATCCGCCGTCGGCAAAGTGCCGGCAGGCCGCCGCGGTGGTGGGAGCCGCGCAACATCCACATCGGGTCCAAGCACATCCATCACGTGGTGGCGGGGGTCGTGCTGGTGATGATCTCAGGCGTGACGCTGGTGACGTTGTCGATGAACGGAAATCAGGTCGAATTCACGTCATCAGCAATCCTTTTCGGAATCGGTGCTGCGCTGGTGCTCGATGAGTATGCGTTGATACTGCACCTGTCCGATGTCTACTGGGAAGAGGACGGACGAACCTCGGTCGACGCGGTCTTCGCCGCGGTTGCGGTGGGCGGATTGCTGGTCCTGGGGTTGCACCCGCTGATGTTTTTCATCAGCCTCTGGAAGGACACCAGCCACTCGACGCTGATGCGCACCGGGCTGGTGTTCGCGATGGCGCTGACGCTGCCGCTGGCCGTGCTGGTTTTACTCAAGGGGAAGGTGTGGACCGGCCTGCTCGGTATGTTCTTTGTTCCGCTGCTGGTCATCGGCGCTATCCGGCTGTCCCGCCCGCGGGCGCCGTGGGCCCGCTACCTGTACTTACGCCGGCTGGACAAGATGAGTCGCGCCCTGCAGCGCGAGCGGAAGCTGCGCCGCCCGGTGGTTCGTGCCAAGCTGTGGCTGCAATACGCCGTCGCCGGCACGCCGCGGGTTCCGTCACATCGGATGATCAACGAACAACTCGACCGTGAAGTGCATCCCGCACCCCCGCCCGAGCAGGTGCCGGATGTGCTCGTCAACGGGCTTGGTGTGGGGTAGTTGCCGGTGCGATATTTCTACGACACCGAGTTCATCGACGACGGGCACACCATCGAGCTGATCTCGATCGGCGTGGTCGCCCAGGACGGCCGCGAGTACTACGCCGTTTCAACGGAATTCAACCCGGAGCGAGCCGGGAAATGGGTGCGCACCAATGTGCTCCCCAAGCTACCGTCACCGGCTTCGCAGGTGTGGCGGTCGCGGTCGCAGATCCGCGGCGACCTGGAGACGTTCTTCGAGATCGACGGGCCGGAGCCGATCGAGCTGTGGGCCTGGGTCGGTGCCTACGACCACGTCGTCCTCTGCCAGTTGTGGGGTCCGATGACGCACCTGCCGCCGCAGATTCCCAGATTTACCCACGAGCTGCGCCAGCTCTGGGAGGACCGCGGCAGCCCACGGATGCCACCCCGATCGGAGAACGTGCACGACGCGCTGGTTGACGCTCGCGATCAGCTGATCCGATACCGGGTGATCACGGGCGACGACGATGCGGGCGGTTTGGTCGCCCGGTGAGGAGTCGGCCCATGGCACCGGGCGACGACGATGCGGGCGGTTTGGTCGCCCGGTGAGGAGTCGGCCCATGGCACCGGGCGACGACGATGCGGGCGGTTTGGTCGCTTTTTGGCTTCTACGCTGATCGCGGCCGTTTGGAGGCGTCGGCGACCCAGCTACCATAGACGGGTGAACTCGACCGTTGACCTTCCCATCGAGCAGCTCCCGGCGCTGCCTCCGCTGCCGGATCAGCTGCGGGTCCGCCTGGACGCCGCGCTGGCCAAACCGGCCGCGCAGCAGCCGAGTTGGACCCGCGAGCAGGTCGAGCCGTGGCGAACGGTTCTGGAGAGCGTGCCGCCGGTGACGGTGCCGTCGGAAATCGTGCGGTTGCAGGCAATGCTGGCCCAGGTCGCCCGCGGCGAGGCCTTTCTGCTGCAGGGCGGCGACTGCGCCGAGACCTTCGTCGACAACACCGAGCCGCACATCAAGGGCAACATTCGCACACTGCTGCAGATGGCGGTGGTGTTGACCTACGGCGCCAGCGTGCCGGTGCTCAAGGTGGCCCGCATCGCCGGCCAGTACGCCAAGCCGCGGTCGGCGGACACCGACGCGCTGGGCCTGCGTTCCTACCGCGGCGACATGGTCAACGGCTTCGCCCCCGACGCGGCAGTGCGTGAGCACGACCCGTCGAGGCTGGTGCGCGCCTACGCCAACGCCGGCGCAGCGATGAACCTGGTGCGCGCGCTGACCTCGTCGGGTTTGGCGTCGCTGCACGAGGTGCACGACTGGAACCGGGAATTCGTCCGTACCTCGCCGGCCGGTGCCCGCTACGAGGCCCTGGCGTCGGAGATCGACCGGGGCCTCAAGTTCATGAGCGCCTGCGGGGTGGCCGACCGCAATCTGCAGACCGCCGAAATCTACTCCAGTCATGAGGCTTTGGTGCTCGACTACGAGCGGGCCATGCTGCGACTGTCCGACCCGGAGGACGGCGAGCCGCAGCTGTACGACCTCTCGGCGCACTACCTGTGGATCGGTGATCGAACCCGCCAACTCGACGGCGCACACATCGCGTTCGCGGAGGTGATCGCCAACCCGATCGGCGTCAAGATCGGGCCGTCGACCACTCCCGATCAGGTCGTCGAGTATGTCGAGCGCCTCGACCCGCACAACAAGCCGGGCCGGCTGACGCTGGTGAGTCGGATGGGCAACAACAAGGTGCGCGAACTGCTGCCGCCGATCATCGAAAAGGTCCAGGCGACAGGGCATCAGGTGATCTGGCAGTGCGATCCGATGCACGGCAACACCCACGAGTCCTCCACCGGTTACAAGACGCGGCACTTCGACCGCATCGTCGACGAGGTGCAGGGCTTCTTTGAGGTGCACCGCGCCTTGGGCACTTACCCGGGCGGCATCCACGTCGAGATCACCGGCGAGAACGTCACCGAGTGTCTCGGTGGCGCGCAAGACATCTCCGACACCGACCTCAGTGGACGCTACGAAACGGCTTGCGACCCAAGGCTGAACACTCAGCAGTCGCTGGAGCTGGCATTCCTGGTCGCGGAGATGCTGCGCGACTGAAAGGTAGCGCAGCAGGCTCCGCGTATGGCGGGGCGGAGATGCTGCGGCGACTAATTGGCGACCCGCTTCGCCCGGCTGCGCCGCGCTCGCGATCGCCACGGCGACTAAAGCAGTCCGCTGATATTGCTGCCGACGGTCCACGCCGCGGCGGCTGCCATCCCGGTGATGGACAACACGACCGCTATCCAGATCAACATCATGCGTCGGGCGCGCTCACGCTCGAAGGCGAACTCGATCAGGTCAATTCCGGCGAATTGTTTCGATGCCGAGCGAGATTCGGCCGGCCGGCCCTGCGGCTCGCGGACCAACTGACGGGTCGGCCGATGCACCGCCGGCCGCGCGGCCGCTCGCTGACGCAGCGCCGAGTTGCGCGGCGCAGGCACCCGAAAGTCGGGCAACCGCAACGCGTCGGCGATTGCGTTCAGATCCGCGCCCATCTCCCCGGCGTCGGCGAAGCGGCCGGCGGGGTCGCGTGTGGTGGCACGCTCGACCAATTCGTCGAATTGCGCAGGGACACCGCTGATCACGCTGCTGGGTCGGGGCACATCGGTGTCCAGACGTTGATAGGCCACCGATAGCGAAGTGTCGCCGGAGAACGGCGCCTGGCCGGTCAACAGCTCGTAGGCGACGACTCCGACCGCGTAGACGTCGCTGCGCGGGCTGGCGTTTCCGTCTTTGACCTGCTCGGGGGAGAGGTAGGCCGCGGTGCCGAGAATGACGCTGGTGGAGGTGATTCCGGCCTCGGCGACGGCGCGCACCAGCCCGAAGTCGACGATTTTGACTTCACCCTCGTCGGAGATCAACACGTTTTCGGGTTTGACGTCGCGATGCACCAGCCCGGCGCGATGTGCCGCGGCCAGCCCGCCCAGCACCGGGCGCAGCACCGCGGCGACCGCGTGTGGCGGCATCGGGCCGCGTTCAGCCAACAACTCGCGCAGCGTGCCGCCCTCGACCAGTTCCATCACCAGGAACGGGTACCGGGCGTCCAGGCCCTGGTCGTAGACCGCGACCAGGCCCGGGTCCTTGAGCCGCGCCACGCTGCGAGCCTCCAGTTGAAAGCGGGTCAGAAACTGCTCATCGCCGGCATAGCGGGCGTCCATCACCTTCAGCGCGACCGGGCGATCGAGTCGGGTGTCGAGGCCGCGATAGACCGTCGACGTGCCGCCGGTCGCGATTTTGGTCGCAATGCGATAGCGGCCGTCAAGCAACGTGCCTTCGAGATCGTCGCTACTCGCCGCGGTCACGCGCCCATCGTAGGCGGCGGCCGCCGCCGCGCCCGGAACCTTACGCCGCGAGCCTGAAGAAGCGCTGCCGCCGCCGTACACTACGTCGGTGAGCAGGATTCCGGCCGGGAACGACGTTCTCGACCCCGACGAACCGACCTACGGTCTTCGCAACGTCGCCGATCTGCTCGGCGTGGCGGTGACCAAAGTGCAGCAGCACCTCAAAGAAGGGCATCTGGTGGCGGTACGGCGCGCCGGTGAGGTGGTGATCCCGCAGATCTTTTTCACCAGCGACGGCGAAGTGGTCAAGAGTCTGCCCGGTCTGCTGATTGTCCTGCGAGACGGCGGCTACCAGGACACCGAGATTCTCCGCTGGCTGTTCACCCCCGACCCGTCGCTGACGGTGACGCGGGACGGTTCGCGTGACGTACTCAACAACGCCCGCCCGGTCGACGCGCTGCACGCACATCAGGCCCGCGAAGTGCTGCGCCGCGCACAGGCTATGGCGTACTGACGTTTGCTACTCCGGGGCGGTCCAGGATGCGCCAGGCGAGCAGCGCTATCGCGGTCGCCAGCAGCACCTGCGGCCACGAGTACATCCCGTGGGCGCCATCGGGTTTGAAGATGACCATGATCCACGTCGAGAACGCCGCTATCGACGCGACGGCGCGCCGTGACTGGGCGAGGGGGGCGACCACCGCCAGCGGCCAGGAGTAGTACCACGGCAGTGCGGCGGGTGCGAACAACACCACGACGAGCATTACCCAGGCGATGCCGGTGAGCGCTTCGCGGTCATCATGGCGGAACCGCCACCACAACAGCGGCAGTGCCAGCGCGATGATCGCAATGCCGATCGTGCGGGTAACCTGCAGCGTCCCATAGAAACTGACTGTGAAGAACATTCCGCCGACCGCGTGAATCAGGTTGGCTGCCGCAGTCGGGACGCTGAGCCAGTTGATGATTTTCACCGATCCGGCCAACGCGGTCAGCCAGCCGAGTCCCACCCCGGCCACCCCGGAAAGTATGGCGAACACCACGACGACAATCGCCACCGACGCAACCGATGCCACCGAAAAAGCCCGCAGCCGCCGGTATCGGTGACAGTCACGCAGGTGGCGCATCCACACCCAGACCATGAACGGCAGCGCGAGGCCGGCGGTGGCCTTGACCGCCATCCCCGCGGCGACCATAGTGATGCCCGGAACATGGCGTTGCTCGAAGGTCAGCGCGATGCCGGCGGCCATCAGGCCCACCATCAGCATCTCGTTGTGCACGCCCCCCATCAGATGAATGATCACCAGCGGATTGAGCACGCAGATCCACAGCGCGATGGGCACATTCGCTCCGACATGCCGCGCGATTCGTGGTGTCGCCCACACCAGCATCGCCAGCCCGGGCAACATGCACAACCGCAGCAGCATCGTCCCAGCGATCACGTGGTTGCCGACCAGCATCGTCACTGACCGGGCGATCATGATGAACGCCGGTCCGTAGGGTGCTGTGGTGATGGTCCAGATTGGACTGACGTTGTCCAGCAGTGGATTTGGGTTGTCGATCGGCCCGACCGCGTAAGGATCCAGCCCGTCGCGCAACAGCGCGCCCTGGGCCAGATACGAATAGGTGTCGCGGCTGAAGAGCGGGACCGAAAGCAGCAACGGCGCCAGCCAGATGGCGGCGCTGGCGATCATGGCGTATTCACTTGCGGCGCCGGCCAATGCGCGTCGGCCCAGCGACAGCCACGCGCTCAGCATCAGCGTCACGCCGATCCACAGCAGCACCGACGACAGCACCAGGCCATGCCCGTAGCGCAGCCAGGACAGGTGCACTGACTCCAGGAGCGGATCGTGCTGTTTGGTGCTGCCGGAGCCCAGACCTCCCGTCGTAATGAGAGCGGCGCCAAAGAAACCCATTATGGCCGGGCGGCCCTCGGCGCTGATCGAAAACGCTCGCAGTCGCGATAGAGGTTGGGGTGCAACAACGCTCGAGGTGGCGGCCGGGGCAGGCGTGGGGGTGGACACGGACGTCAGGCGGACCGGTTCGCGGCAAGGTCGGCGAGGTCGGCAATCCCGACCTTGGCCGCTGCGCGGATGGGTGCGTCGGCGACCAGGTCCAGCGCGTGACGGGTCAGCGCGGCGATCTGATCCTCGATCGCGGCCAGCGCGCCGACCTGGTCTATGACATCGCACAGCTTGCGGGCCTGGACGTCGCTCAAGTGCGTGCCGACCGAGGCGCGTAACAGCTTGGCGGCGGCCTGGTTTGACGCGTCAGCCAACTCCAGTGCGGTCGCCAGCAACACGGTCCGCTTGCCGGAACGCAGGTCGTCGCCGGAGGGCTTACCGGTCACGGCCGGGTCGCCGAACACGCCCAGCACGTCGTCGCGCAGCTGAAAAGCCACCCCCAGCCGGTTGCCGACCTGGTGGAACAGTGCGTGCACGTCCGGCCGGTCGGCCGCCGCCGCAGCCCCCAGCTGCAGCGGCCGCGACACTGTGTACGAGGCGGTCTTGTAGGTGTTGACGGTCATCGCCGACGCGATCGACTCGGCTCCGCTGGACTCGGCGACGATGTCGAGGTACTGCCCGCCGAGCACCTCGGTGCGAATGTCGGCCCAGACGCGGCGCACTCGATGACCCGCATCGGGCGGCAACTCGGCGCCGGCGACGATGTCGTCGGCCCACGCCAGCGCCAGATCCCCCAGCAGAATCGCCGCCGACAGCCCGAACTGGTCGGCCGATCCCTGCCACCCGCGGTCACGGTGCCGCGCGGCGAACTGGTTGTGCATGGTCGGTCGCCCGCGCCTGGTGGCGGAGCTGTCGATCACATCGTCGTGCACCAGGGCCGAGGCATGCAGCAATTCCAGCGCGGCGAACAGCAGCAGAGCCTGCTCGTCGGCATCGTCGTCGCAGACCGCGCGCCAGCCCCAGTAGGCGAAAACCGGGCGTAGCCGCTTGCCGCCGCCGAGGACGAAATCTTCCAGGCCGGCCGTCAGCGTGTCGTACTCGGCTCCGATGTGGGCGGCCTGACGCCGACGGTCGCGCAGATACCTGCGCAACCGGTCGGTGACGGCGTCGGCCAATTCGACTGTTGCCGCTGCTCCTGCGCTCAGCGCCGCACCTCTTCTGAGTCTGTGGTGGTCATGGCCCGCCAAGTGTATTCGGCGCGGCGTTGTCCAGCGGGTTTTGCCCGCGGGACAACGATCCGGGCGGCCCGATCGACCGTCGCCGGGCAGCCGCGTCGACGGCGTCACTATGCTGCTGTGTGGCGCGGTGCGGTCCTTGGCCGGTGCCGCTTCCGGGCCGACAGGGTCGCGGCGGCATGTTTGCTGCGGCGGGGGAACCGGTCGTTGAATGAGGAGCAGCTCGTTGACTTTGAACACCATCGCGCTTGAGCTGGTGCCGCCGAACCTCGAAAGCGGTACCGAGAAAGCTCTCGAAGACGCCCGCAAAATGGTGCAGCTGGCCGCGAAGTCCGGCATCGACGGCAACATCGGGCACGTGATGATGCCGGGTTTGATCGAAGAAGACGACGACCGGCCGATCGAGATGAAGCCGAAAGTCGACGTGCTGGACTTCTGGTCGACGATCAAGCCCGAGCTGCCCGGAGTGCGCGGTTTGTGCAGCCAGGTCACGGCCTTCATGGACGAGCCGACTCTGCGCCACCGGCTCGGTGCGCTGGTCGGTGCCGGGATAGACGGCATCGTGTTTGTCGGCGTTCCCCGTACGATGGCCGACGGCGAGGGCGCCGGCGTCGCGCCGACCGACGCGCTGTCGATTTACCAACGGCTGGTGGACAATCGGGGCGTCATCCTGATTCCCACTCGCGAGGGCGAAACGGGCCGGCTGAATTTCAAGTGCGACCGGGGCGCGACGTTCGCGCAGACACAGCTGCTGTATTCCGATGCCATCGTGGGCTTTTTGACCGACTTCGCGAAGAAGACCGATCACCGGCCAGAGATTCTGCTCGGCTTCGGGTTCGTGCCGACGCTCGAGGAGAAGATCGGCTTCATCAACTGGCTGATTCAGGATCCGGGCAACCCCGCCGTCGCCAAGGAGCAGGCCTTCGTCACAAAGCTGGCGAACACCGAACCGGTGAAACGGCGTGCGCTGGTCCTCGATCTGTACAAGCGGGTGATCGACGGCGTCGCCGATTTGGGCTATCCGCTGAGCCTGCATCTCGAGGCCACTTACGGCAATTCCGCGCCGGCGTTCGAGACATTCGCCGAGATGCTGGATTACTGGTCGCCGACCCGTTCGTAGGTCAGCTCGACGGTGGGTCGCTCGGCTCGGCGAGCTTCGGCGAGCGGTCGCGCGTGTACCAGGCCAGGCCCCCCACGACGCCGGCCACCGCGAGCGCGGCCAACGCCAGCCACCGGGCCGCGCCCTGGAAGGAGCGGGTGCTCGGGTCGGTGTAGCGTGCCTGGGCGCTGAGTATGCTGACCACGCCGGGCTTCAGTTTCCACTGCACGGTCTGCGCATCGACGCGATCGCCGTTGGTGGAGGACACCGTACCGGGGAAAGCGACGGAGAGCTCCACGTCGGCGTCGGGGTCGTTCAGCGACGTCAGATCCGCGCGCCCCTCCAGAATCACCAGGTCGCCGGCTCTGCGCAGCGACAGGTTCACGCCCTGCGCGTCGGGGCTCATCCGCGCCAGCTCCGGTAGTTCGGCGAACGTCAGATCCGCGAAGGTGGCTTGCGATCCCACGTAGCCGTCACGGTCGTATTTGGACACCGCAACTTTCTGACCGAACGCCAGATTGGGATCCAGCTGCGGACCGTTGTCTTTGGCGTTTCGCTGCTTGGTGGCGGCGACGATATCACCGGACACCAGGTCGTCCGGGGAGATGGTGATCGACACCTTGACCCGCAGGCACCCGGCGAGCATGGGGATCACCAGCAGCAGCAACGCCCATGCCGTGAGACGGCGGCGTGTCCGCCGCGCTGTCACTTCCCGAGACGAGAGCTGTATACCGCTGGCGCGCACCAGGTCATCGTGCCAGACGGCGACGGTGTCGGTGTCACTACAGCGGTAGCTGGCGCCCCAGAATCGCGAATGCCCGCGGGTCACCGGTGAAGTGGTAGCCGCGGATCACGTCGACGAAGCCCAGGCGCCGGTAGAGCCGCCAGGCCCGGTTGGTTTCGCCGTTGGTTTCCGGCGTCGACAGCAATACGTTGGCTTCGCTGCGTTCGGAGAGCAGGCGACGGGTCAGCGCTTCGCCCAGGCCTCGCCCCTGCGCCCGGGGAGAGATGTGCAGTTCGGTCAGCTCGAAATAGCTGGCCATCAGCGTGGCGATAGCGGGATCTGGATAGCCGCTGCGTTGCAGACCCGCCACCACCTGCTGCTGCCACCACTGGTCAGGGGCCCCGCAATACCCGTAGGCCACGCCCAGCAACGGCGCGTCGCTCAGCTCGGCGGACGACGGCTCCGTGCCCGCCGGTTTTTCGACGTCGACCGCCGCGACGGCCTGCCAGCCGCGTCGCCGGGTGTGTTCGAGCCACATTGCGGCGCGCTGGTTCTCGGTGCCGGGCGGATAGTGCATGGCGTCGACGTAGACGCCCAAGGCATCGGATAGCCGCCGCTGCATTTCCTGCGGCGGCAGGTTGATGAGGAATGTCACCAACGTGCGGTCTCCTCCTCGGTCGTCCAGTGCGGTGCGCCATCCCATTATCGGGGCACCGCCGGCGCGTCGTTCGCCGACCGTCGCGACTACAATTAGCCGACGAAGCAGTGGTAACGCGCAGATTGACCTCGTATCATTGCGAGTAGTCGTCCCCGCAACGGGCGCAAGCGTGCTATCGGTATAAATGTGACAGGATTCCGGCAAGGAGGGACGAATGCCACTCTCCGATCATGAGCAGCGGATGCTCGACCAGATCGAGAGCGCTCTCTACGCCGAGGACCCTAAGTTCGCCTCGAGTGTGCGCGGCGGCGGATTGCGCGCCTCGACGGCACGGCGACGTCTGCAGGGCGCGGCGTTGTTCGTGCTCGGACTGGCAATGCTGGTCTCTGGAGTGGCAGTCAAGGCCACCATGCTCGGAACATTCCCGGTGCTGTCCGTGCTCGGTTTCATCGTCATGTTCGGCGGTGTCATGTTTGCCATCACCGGTCCGCGGTTGGGTAGTCGGGGAGAGCGTCCCGGGCCGTCGGCCGCAGCGCGTCAGCGCCGCAACAAGGGCGCCGGCGGATCGTTCACCAGCCGTATGGAAGAGCGTTTCCGCCGCCGCTTCGAGCAGTAGCGCGCCGAACGAAAAGGGCAGCCAACCGGCTGCCCTTTTTTGTGCGGGCTGGCCCTTGAGTGGTGACTTGAGTCGCGCTAACCCCCCCACTACGCCCCACTGCCGGTAAAACATCAGTTCAGAGGATGTTTCTCACGGTTACATCGCTGCCGACTCCACTCTGCCGGGGTCACCGCAGTGGCCAAGAACCTGCGGAAACGACACCAATCGGTGACATTGGTGCCGTTAAATGGAGCCAAGTGGGGGATTGTGGGGTATC
>NZ_JBYCLA010000156.1:0-3746 GCF_057473665.1 Mycobacterium sp. TH-M25 | reverse complement strand
ATCGCCCGCTACCTTGAGCCGTTCACGTCGATCAGTGAACTGGGCCCGGCCCTGGAAAGCACCCGCGCGACCCTCGAGCGGATTCGCGCCGTGCTCGGCGCGCCGGCGACGTCCGCCGGAACCGACGCAGGTCGCGGTCGACACGACGCGCCGTCGATCGAATTCGAGGACGTCACGTTCAGCTACGACGGTGCGAGCGCGCCGGTGCTGGACCGCGTGAGTTTTACGCTGCAGCCGGGGACCACCACCGCGTTCGTCGGGCCGTCCGGGTCGGGCAAGAGCACGATCCTGGCGCTGATCGCCGGCCTGTACCAGCCGGTCGGTGGCCGGGTTCTGGTCGACGGGGTGGACGTCGCCACACTCGACGCCGAAGCGCGCCGCGCCGCGAGCAGCGTGGTGTTCCAGCACCCCTACCTCTTTCACGGGACCATTCGCGACAACGTGGCCGCCGGTGACCCGTCCGCCGGCGACGACGAGTTCAGCCGGGCTATCGCGCTGGCCCGTGTCGACGAGCTCACCGGCCGGCTGCCGGCCGGAGCGGACACCGTCGTGGGCGAGGCCGGCTCCGCGCTGTCCGGCGGCGAGCGTCAGCGGGTCAGTATCGCGCGCGCGTTGCTGAAGCCGGCTCCGATCCTGCTGGTCGACGAGGCAACCAGCGCGCTGGACACCGAGAACGAGGCGGCCGTGGTCGACGCGCTCACCGCGGACCCCACGCCCCGGACCCGGGTGATCGTCGCCCATCGGTTGGCCAGCATCCGTCATGTCGACCGGGTGTTGTTCCTGGACGCGGGCACCATCGTCGAGGACGGCACGGTCCAGGGATTGCTGGCCGCGGGTGGACGGTTCGACGATTTCTGGCGCCGGCAACGCGACGCCGCCGAGTGGCGAATCCAGACCGGTTGAGCCGTCGGCCGGACACGCCCGAGTAGGGTCGCCACGGAATGCCTGATGACCAGCAGAATGATTGCGGTATCCGACTTGAAAGGGACAACCATGACCATGAAATTCTTCGCCACCGGGGTGGCCGCCGTGGCTGCCGTCGGTGCGGCTGCGGCCGGCCTCACATCGCTGGCCGGCGCTGACGCATCTGCGTTGCAGGTGCTGCCCGTAGCGCTCGGCGCACCGCTCGACCCGCCGCCGCTTGCGCCGGCTACGACACCGCTGCCGAGCCCGCAGACGCTGGCCGACCTGTGCAACCGGGTCACCGATCCTGGCGTGTCGTATGAGACGAAGTTCGGCCTGGTCGAGAATGGGATCAGCGGAGACGAAGGCCACGTGGCCGACCACGACCTGCGCAAGGCCTACCGCAACGGTAACTTCCCGGAACAGTTCAACGTGACCAACATCCAGCCCGCGGGCCCAAATGGGGCCACCGCCAACGTCGCCATCACCAGTCCCAAGTTCGCCGGGCCGGTCGAAAAGCAACTCGCGTTCGTCGATCAAGGTGGCACCTGGGTGATGCAGCACGACGCCGCGATTGCGCTGATCCAGGCGGCCTCGGCCGTCAACTGACCAATGGCCGCGGTCACTTCGCGTGTTGGGTGACCGCGTCCAGGTCGAGCAATCGCGCATGCAGGACGGTGCGGTTTCGCAGCGCCGCGCGCACCGCTCGATGTAGCCCGTCGTCGAGGTAGATGACGCCCTTCCACAGCACGGCGTGCGGGAAGAGGTCGCCGTAGAAGGTGCTGTCCTCGGACAGCAGGCGATCCAGCGCCAGCACCGTCGTGGTGGTGACGATCTCGTCGAGCCGAATCTGCCGCGGCGGGATGCGGGACCAGTCTCGATAGGACAGGTTGTGGTCCGGGTACGGCTTGCCATCGCGCACGCCTTTGAAGATCATCCGCTGCTCGGCTCTGGCAGATGCCTTCCCGATGCGGCCATGCAGGACAGCGTAGTCGCTGGTGATCCCCGTAAACTGGTCGAAAGTCAGGAGGATCGAGCCGAGATGGGCACTGCAGATGAGCGCCGCTTTCAGGTGCTGCGCGCGATTGTCGCCGACTTTGTCGCCACCAAGGAGCCGATCGGGTCCAAGTCGCTGGTCGACCGGCACAACCTCGGCGTCTCGTCGGCGACCGTGCGAAACGATATGGCCGTGCTCGAAGCGGAGGGCTACATCGCCCAACCGCACACCAGCTCGGGCCGGGTACCGACAGAGAAGGGCTACCGCGAATTTGTCGACCGCCTCGACGACGTCAAGCCGTTGTCGGCAGCCGAGCGGCGCGCTATCCAGGGCTTCCTGGAGTCCGGCGTCGACCTCGACGACGTCCTGCGTCGTGCGGTGCGGTTGCTGGCGCAACTGACCCGTCAGGTCGCCATCGTGCAGTATCCGACACTGTCGACGTCGACGGTGCGGCACCTGGAGGTGATCGCGCTCACCCCGGCCAAACTGCTGATGGTGGTGATCACCGACACCGGCCGGGTGGATCAGCGGGTGGTCGAACTCGGCGACGTCATCGACGATCACCAGCTCTCGCAACTGCGCGAGATGCTCGGCCAGGCGCTCGACGGCAAGAAACTCGCTGCGGCATCCATCGCGGTCGCCGACCTGGCAGCCCAGCTGCACGGTCGCAGCGGCCAGTCCAAGACCCTCAGCGACGCGGTCGGCCGCTCGGCCACGGTGCTGCTGGAGTCGCTGGTCGAGCACACCGAGGAGCGGCTGCTGCTGGGGGGGACGGCCAATCTGACCCGCAACACGGCCGATTTCGGCGGCTCGCTGCGCTCGATCCTGGAAGCCCTCGAGGAACAGGTCGTGGTCCTGCGGCTGCTGGCCGCCCAGCAGGAGGCCGGAAAGGTCACGGTCCGCATCGGACACGAGACCGAGGCCGAGCAGATGGTGGGCACCTCGGTGGTGTCGACCACCTATGGCACCTCCGAGACGGTCTACGGCGGCATGGGTGTGCTAGGGCCCACTCGGATGGACTATCCGGGAACTATCGCTAATGTCGCTGCGGTTGCTCTCTACATCGGCGAGGTGCTGGGTACCCGGTGATCTCGCTTCGCAGGCACAATTCATTGGTGGCCGCTTTTGCGCGGCCGACGCGGGGCTAGCAGCTCCGGGAGGTCAGGAAGGTCAAGCGTGGCACGCGACTATTACGGTCTGCTCGGTGTGAGCAGTAACGCCAGCGATGCGGAGCTCAAGCGCGCGTATCGCAAGCTGGCCCGCGAGTTGCATCCCGATGTGAACCCCGACGAGGCCGCCCAGGCCAAGTTCAAGGAGATCAGCGTCGCCTACGAGGTGCTGTCGGACCCGGAGAAGCGGCGCATTGTCGACCTGGGCGGCGATCCGCTGGAGAACGCCGCGGCCGGCGGCGGTGGCTTCGGTGGCTTCGGCGGCCTGGGCGACGTGTTCGAGGCTTTCTTCGGCGGCGGCGCGACCGCACGCGGGCCCGTCGGCCGGGTCCGGCCCGGTTCGGACTCGCTGCTGAGGATGCGACTGGATCTCGCCGAATGCGCGACAGGTGTGAGCAAGCAGGTCACCGTCGACACCGCGGTGCTCTGCGACCGATGCCAGGGCCGCGGCACCAACGGCAACTCGCAGCCGGTGTCGTGCGACACCTGCGGCGGCCGCGGAGAAGTGCAGACCGTGCAGCGGTCCTTGCTCGGCCAGGTGATGACGGCGCGTCCATGCCCGACGTGCCGTGGTGTTGGCGAGGTCATCCCCGATCCCTGCCACCACTGCGGCGGCGACGGCCGGGTGCAGGCCCGCCGGGAGGTCACGGTCAAGATTCCGGCCGGTGTCGGCGACG
>NZ_JBYCLA010000155.1:0-3647 GCF_057473665.1 Mycobacterium sp. TH-M25 | reverse complement strand
CATCTCCATGCCGCTTGCCCCGACGTCCAAATGCTCAGGCCGGATACCTATCACGAGTTCATTTATCGCAGAGCTGATTTCACGCGGAAGCGGAATCGACCAGTCCCCCATGGTGACGCAGTGATCCGTGACCCGCACCGTCACGAGATTCATGGCCGGAGAGCCGATGAACTCCGCCACGAACATGTTGACGGGATTGCGGTACAGCTCACGAGGCGTCGCGCACTGTTGCAGGACTCCGTCGCGCAGCACCGCGACGCGATCCCCCATCGTCATCGCCTCGACCTGGTCGTGGGTGACGTAGATCGTGGTGGTGCCCAACCTGTGTTGTAGTCCGGCGATCTGGTTGCGGGTCTGCACTCGAAGTTTCGCGTCCAGGTTGGACAGCGGTTCGTCCATTAAGAACACCTGCGGTCGACGAACAATGGCGCGCCCCATGGCAACCCGTTGACGTTGGCCTCCGGAAAGATCCTTCGGCTTGCGATCCAGGTAAGGCTCGAGGTCGAGTAAACGAGCCGCGTCCAAAACCCGTTCGCGAATCTCGCTTTTCGAAAGCTTCGCGATTTTGAGTGCGAATCCCATGTTCTGCGCCACGGTCATGTGCGGATACAACGCGTAGTTTTGGAAGACCATCGCTACGTCGCGGTCCTTGGGATCGTCGTCGGTCACGTCACGGCTGCCGATGATGATGCGGCCCGAGTCGACGGCCTCCAGCCCGGCGATCATCCGCAGCGACGTCGTCTTGCCACATCCGGATGGTCCTACCAGCACCACGAATTCGCCGTCGCCGACGCTGAGATCCAGGCGGTCGACTGCCGGGCGATCCGCGCCGGAGTAGATCCGCGTCGCCTGGTCGAATGTCACCAGCGCCATGCGCTACCCGCCCAGCCCGGTGACTGCGATACCGCGAATGAAAGCACGCTGGGCTGCCGCGTACACCACCAACAGCGGCACCAAGATCAGCACGGATGCGGCCATCAGCACAGGCCAGCGGGCAGAGTATTCACCCTGCATCCGGACTAGCCCAAGGGTGAGGGTCGCGATGCTGTTTCGCTGAATCATCAGCAGCGGCCATAAAAAGTCGTTCCAGACGTTGACCCAGGTGAGCACCGCCAACACCATCACCCCGGGCTTCGCGAGCGGCAGCAGTATCCGCCAGTAAATTTGCCACGGGGAGCAGCCGTCGAGGATCGCAGCCTCTTCGAGTTCGTCGGGAAGCGTGCGGAAGAATTGGCGCATGAGGTAGGTGCCGAATGCACTGCCGAACAACCCGGGAAGGATCATGGCCCACGGCGTGTCGGTCAGACCGGCCACGCGCATCAGGATGAACTGTGGAATCACCGTGACCGTCAGCGGCACCATCAGGGTTCCCAGGTACAAGATGAACAAGACATTGCGGCCCCGAAAATGGATGCGCGCGAACGCATATCCGGCCAGCGAACAGAAGAACACCTGTCCGGCGCTGACGCAGGCGGCGTAGAGGACCGAGTTGAGGAACATTCGCCAGAACGGCATGACGGCGAATACCTCGCGGTAATTCGACCACTGCGGATGTGCAGGAAACAGTGTCGGCAGGCTCACCTCACCTGCCTGCTTCAACGATCCCGACACCGCCCACAGAATCGGGAACAACGCGCACGTCGCGATAACGGTCAGCGCGACGTAGAGCGCCAGGCCGCGAAATACGTTGGGCCTGAGCACTTGTCCTGCTACGCCCATGATCCCTCCTCCTGCGCTGACCGACGCCGACCCAACCGCAATTGCACAACCGTCAGCACCAGCAGGATCGCAAACATCACCCACGCCAGCGCTGACGCGTACCCGAATTCCAGGAAGGCGAAAGCGTGCTGAAACAGCATGATGCCCAAGACGTAGGTCGCCGTTTCCGGCCCGCCATTGCGTCCGGTCAAGACGTAGACCAGATCGAATGCCTGAAATGCGTGGATGATCGAGATGACGACGACGAATGACACCGCGCCGCGAATCAGCGGCACGGTGATCGACACGAACTGACGCAGTTCTCCTGCACCGTCGAGCCGTGCTGCCTCATAGAGGGTTTCCGGGACGCCTTGCATGGCAGCCAGCAAAATGACCGTCGCGAAAGGAACGCTTCGCCACACACTGACGATGCACAGCGAGACCATGCCATACTTCGGATCGACCAGCCACGGGATGGGGCCTATGCCGAACCAGCCCAAGACAATGTTGAGCAGACCGTTGTTGGTGTTGAACACGAATTGCCACACCACGGCCATCACCACTGACGACACCGCCAACGGGACGAAAATGATTGTCCGGAATACGCCGATGCCCTTGATTTTTCGGTTGAGCACACCGGCCACGGCGAGGCTGATGAGCACCGTGGGAACGACGGTGCCCACCGTGTAGGCCACGGTGTTACGCAACGCGATGACGAACAGCGGGTCTTCGGCGAACAGACTGCGGTAGTTCGCCAAACCGACAAACTTTGCCGGGCCGAACATGTCCCAGTGGTGAAAGCTCATGTAAAGCGAGAATCCGAGTGGAAACAGCAGGAAGACCGTGACCGCGGTCAGATTCGGTGCGACGAATAGGCGACCGTAGCGCGCGCGGCGCTTGGACGGCCCCCGTCCGTGCGGCAGGTCGGTATGAGTTGCGTCGGTCAGTGTCATGGCCGCCGGAGCACCTCATCGATCTTGGGCGACAAGTCGGTGGCCAGCGCCGTGGCGGGCCGCGAACCGCGCAGCACCGGGCCGAGATTGCGGTCCATCAACGCGACGACCTTGGGCCATGCCGGCGTGATGGGCAGGCCCTCGGCGTTTTCCGGCCCGTCGATCAGCACGGCAATGTTGCTGATCTTGTTGTGCGCCTGGGCAAAAGCCGGTGATCGTACCGCCGACCGCAGCGCTGGCACGAACAAGCCGGTCGCACCGATCACCGCCTGCCCCACCGGGCCGGTGGCAAACTTCACGAATTCCCATGCCTGCTTCTTGCGGGGACTACTAGAAGCGATGGCCAGCCCGGTAGTACCGATGTCCGAGCGCGCTGCCTGCCCTTTCGGTCCGGTGGGCAGCACCCCGATGTCGAAATCCAGATGCTCGGCCTGCACCAGCGTCTGGTAGCGCCAGTGCCCGCCGAGCGCCATTGCCGCATGCCCCGAAGTGAACAGGTCAGTCTGTGACATCGACTGCGACTCCGAGGCGGTAGGTGCAACTCGGTACTTGTTATTCAGGTCGGCATAGAACTGAATGCCTTCGATGAACGCGTCGTTGTCGAAATTGAGGTGCGTCGGGTTCATCCGTGGATTTGACCATGGGACACCGTTGTTCATCCCGAACAACAGGGCCGAATAGTCCGGCGCCCAGGTATCGACAAATCCCCACTGGCTGACCCGGCCCGCGTCATCGCGCTTGGTCAGCGCCTCGGCCGCTTCGAGGAATTCACCGAAACTCCACGGCTCGTCCCATCGTCCGGGTGGTGGGCGGACCCCGGCGGCAGCGAACAGCTTCTTGTTGTAGAACAGAAAAGTCCCCGACCACTGCTCTGGAAACGCATACTGCCCACCGTTATAGGAGAACGTCTCGTACATCGATGGGACGCTGTCCGCTCTGAGCTCGGCGGCGAAGGTCGTGTCGCGGGCCAGCATGTCGTTGAGGTCGAGCAGCACG
>NZ_JBYCLA010000154.1:0-4489 GCF_057473665.1 Mycobacterium sp. TH-M25 | reverse complement strand
ACCCGTCAGCGGACGGGCTTCGAACGGCCGCGGGCTTCGGGGATTTCGGGCGGGACGTTGATGGAGGAGACCATCTCGCGGATGGCCGGCTCTGAATTCGGCTCCGCCAAGACCGTGTCGGAACTCGCGGCGATCGCCGAGGGAATCGGCCGCCCAGCCCGCCAGCGCACCACCGACTACAACCCGCTAGCGGCGTAGCTGCCATTCCCGGCGAGCGTGCGTGTCTGCACCGCGACACGCCGACAGCGACGGCATTGTGCGCACGCTCGCGGCGGGAGTGGACCCGCGAGCCACTACAGACGAGCCACTACAGCCGGGCGGCCAATTCGGTGCCCTGCTTGATCGCTCGCTTGGCGTCCAGTTCCGCCGCGACCGCGGCGCTGCGTAGGGGTCTGAGTTGCTTGACGGTCTTGGCGATGGCCAGTCCGGTACGGCTTTGGATGGCGTGCGAGACGGCCGGGGCTGTGAACACGATGGTCAGCTGTGCCGCTGCGCGGGCCTCCTGGGCGGCCAGGGTTTTCTGGTTGCGGCGGCGCCAATCCGGCACATCTGCGACCCGGGTCCGACGTGCCGCACCTCGATAGCGAACGCCACTTGCTCGCCGGTGACGATCTGGCGGGCTTCGTCGAGCAGCATGCCCAGCTCAGCATCGGTATGGGCACAAGCAACATGGGCCAGGATCACCACCCGCCCACGGTCTTTTCGTGCGACCTGAACCGCGACCGCACCGGACGCGGTGCGCACTTTCCGCACGTACGCCACCGCACGAATCTACCGGTTTAGTACCCCAAATCGCCCACCACAACAAAGGAAAGTGCTGGTCAAGACACTACGCCCCGAAATTCCATCGGACATGTCCAAACTCAGGTAAAAGCCGAGATTGTTTCATTCGAGTCTCGTAGGTCGCGGTAGCGCAACGCCACGGTTTCAAACGGTGATGTGATCGTGTTGTTACTGTGACAAAACTACCCTACCGTTATCAAAGTGAAACCTGTGCTCTATGTGTATGGAGTGCTTACGGAGGGGAGTTCTACATGACCACGAGGAAATCGGCCGGGGAGCGGACAACTGCGGCTAATGGCCGCACCCGGTGGGCCACCGTCGAGATCGTGGCGACCTCGGTTGTGCGTCCTGTCGTCGTTACCGCGGCTGTCTTTGCTGCGGTTTTGGGGGCGATTCCGGAAGCGCATGCCGATTCGGTCGGTGACGCGGTCGGGCCGGCTCTCAATGGTGTGGGTATCGGCAACAACGGTCCGGTGAGCAGCGCCATCGCCCAGATGGGACAGTCGATCTGCCCCATGCTGGTCAAACCGGGCAGCAGCCTGGCCAGTGGCGCGGCCCAGATGAGCGGCCAAGGTGGCCTGGCTCCGCCCATGGTGGGCTTCCTGGCCAGCATGGCGATCCAATCGCAATGTCCGGGCTTTATCACGTCGGTCGCGAACGGCAACATGCCGTTTCCGCTTCCCGGAGCGGGCGGACCGGGACTACCGCTTGGCCTGCCCGGGCTACCGACTCCATAGCGGCTATCGCCGGCCGCTGAACCCGCTGGCGCGCGGCTGCGGCCGTTACCGGGCGCCCGGGTCGGCGCTGGAGTCGAACAACGGCAACGCCGGACAACGGTGCTTCTTCTCCAGGGCCAGGAGTGACCTTTTGCGATCCAGCCCGCCACCGTACCCGGTGAGGCTGCCGCTGGCGCCGATCACCCGGTGGCACGGAACAATGATCGCGATTGGGTTGTGGCCGTTGGCAAGTCCCACAGCTCGGGCCGCGCCCGGAGCGCCGATCTGTGCTGCGATCTCGCCGTAGGACCGGGTCTCACCGAATGGGATCGTCAGCAGTGCCTGCCACACCCGCCGCTGAAACTCGCTGCCCTGCAGCTCGAGCTCGAGTTCGAAATCGGTTCGCACACCGGCGAAATAGGCGTTGAGCTGGTCGACGGCGTCGCCGAATGCCGTGGGATTCGCCGACCAGCCGGCCCGGTTCGGCTCGTGGGTTTGGTCGACCATTCTCACATTGGTCAGCGTTTGGCCGTGGCCGGCCAGGGTTAGCAGACCGATCGGGGAGTCGATGGTTCGGTAGTGCGTCATGCGGTCTCCTTGACAGCCCAGTGGTTCACCGAGTGCTCCAGCGTCGTCCATAAATGCTGTGTCGCGTAAGAACGCCACGGGCGCCATCGTCGACTTCGCGCGGTCAACTCGCGATGATCCGTGGGTAGGCCCAGTCGCGCTGTGGCCAAAAGCAATCCAAGGTCGCCGACCGGGAAGGCATCGGGATCGCCGAGGCCTCGCATGGCGATGATTTCTGCGGTCCACGGGCCGACTCCGGGTACTGACAGCAGTTGACGGCGAGCCGCCTGCCAGTCGCAGCCGGCGTTCAGCACCACGCTGCCGTCGCCGAGCGCCGCGATGAGGCCGGTGACGGTTCGTCGTCGGGAGGCGGGAACGGCCAGCTGAGCGGGATCGATGTCGCCGAGTTGCCCGATCGACGGAAATATATGCGTCAGTGCGCCGTTCGTATCGTGAATCGCATCGCCATATGCCATGACAAGCCTGCCGATGTGGGTGCGCGCCGCCTTCATGGACACTTGCTGACCCAGCACTGCTCGCACTGCGAGTTCAGCCTCCTCAACGGTCCGGGCAATGCGCTGTCCCAGGGCCTTCGCGACCACTGGGGCCAGCGCCTCGTCGGAGTTCAACACGTCGATCACCGCATCCGGGTCGGCATCGAGATCGAGCAATCGCCGGCAGCGGGTAATCGCTGACGTCACATCGCGAAAGTCGTCGAGGACCAGCACGCAGCGGACGTGGTCGGTTGCCGGTGTGAGACTGACGATCCCGTTGCCGAACGGGAGTCGTAGCGTTCGTCGAAAGGCGCCCTCGCGGACTTCTTCGCACCCGGGTACAACGCTGGCGGCCAGATGGCCGAACACTCCTTCGTAGGCGAACGGGGTCCGAACCGGCAGGCGCAGTGTCACCGTGCCCGGAGACGTTGCTTCTGCCGGACGACGTCCACGGCCGGTGGCTGTGCTTCTGCGTAATTCCGTTGGTGTGCAGTCGAATACCGAACGCACGGTGTCGTTGAATTGACGGATGCTGGAAAAGCCGGCGGCAAAAGCGATATCGCCGATGGGGAGATCTGTGGTGTCGATCAATACCCGTGCGGTCTGTGCCCGCTGGGCCCGAGCCAGGGCGAGTGGACCGGCGCCGGTCTCGTTCTGAAGCAGCCGCTGAAGTTGGCGGGCGGTGTAACCCAGCCGGGTGGCCAGGCCGGTGACGCCCTCACGGTCAACGGTGCCATCGGCGATCAGGCGCATCGCCCGGGCGACGAGGTCGTCGCGGATGTTCCACTCCGGCGAGCCGGGCGAGGCGTCAGGGCGGCACCGTTTGCACGCCCGATACCCGGCACGCTGCGCCGCGGCCGCCGTCGGATAGAAGCGCACGTTGCGGGCGAACGGCGGGTGCACGGGGCAACTCGGCCGGCAATAGATCCCGGTGGTGCGCACCGCGGTGACAAACCAGCCGTCAAACCGGGTGTCCTTGGATTGCACGGCCCGGTAGCAGCGGTCGAAGTCCTCGTGCACGCTTCGACTTTTACACCCGGGTACCGACATTGCTAGCGGAAAAGCGACGTGGCCGTCGCAAGCAGAAAGGCCCCCGCGGCGGCAGGGGCCTTTCGACGTCGCAGGCTTACTTCGGTGGCATCCGGATGCCACCGTCGACGCGGACCACCTCGGCGTTCATGTACGAGTTGGTGAGCAGCTCGACGACCATGGACGCCAGCTCGTCGGGCTTGCCCAGACGGCGCGGATACAGGACGGATTCGCCGAGCTTGGCCTTGAACGCCTCCGATGCCTCGCCTTCACCGTAGATCGGGGTGTCGATCAGGCCCGGGGCGACGGTGTTGACGCGGATACCGACCGCGGACAGGTCGCGGGCGACCGGCAGGGTCAGGCCCACGACGCCGCCCTTGGACGAGGAGTACGCGGCCTGCCCGATTTGACCGTCGAAGGCGGCGACGCTGGTCATGTTGACGATCGCACCGCGCTCACCGGTGTCGGTGAGTTCGTTCTTGCCCATCTGGGTCGCCGCGATGCGGATGCAGTCGAAGGTGCCGATGAGGTTGATCTCGAGAACCTTCTTGTAGGCGCCGAGGTCGTGTGCGGACGAGAACTCACCGTCCTTGCCGATGGTGCGCTGGGCCCAGCCGATACCGGCGGAGTTCACCAAGGCACGCAGCGGGCCCAGGTCGGCCGCGGTCTTGACCGCGTCGATGATCTGGTCGGTATTGGTGACGTCGACGGTGACAAAGACGCCACCGATCTCGTTGGCGAGTGCCTCGCCTTTGTCGGCCTGCAGGTCGGCTACGACGACCCGGGCACCCTTGGCGGCCAACTGGCGGGCAGTCGCCGCACCGATTCCTGACGCGCCGCCGGTGACGACGGCGCTAGCTCCATTGATATCCACATCGACATCCTATGCACGACGCAATT
>NZ_JBYCLA010000153.1:0-6290 GCF_057473665.1 Mycobacterium sp. TH-M25 | reverse complement strand
GCCCGATATAGGCCTTCCACACCGGCCCCGGATCCACACCGTCCTCGGCAACGCCTCTGACCAGCGTCGGCGGGCACTGCTTGCCGACGGCGTCGCGGACGGTTTCCTGCCAGAGCCGCTGATCGGCGTCGAGTTCCAGCAGCATCCAGCCAACTCCTCAGATCGTCAACGTGAATGAGAACACTATTCTCTTATTAGCGAAGTCGCAATCTCGCACATTTCGATACCGGGTTGATCAAGCCTGGCCCCGGCCCCGGTTTCGCCGGCGCGATCCAGGCCCGATCGAGCGGGGCCGCGGGCGATCTGGACAGCGGCGCCGAAGCCAGAGAATGATATTATCGTCAGCGAAGAACAACAGTTTCGTCGTTGTCGAGCGATTGAGGCCTCTATCAGGCGAAACGCACAATAGAAATGCTTACGGGAAACCCGTTGGTCAGCGGCGAACGAGGATGTTAGCTTGGCTAGACGACTGCTGACGACCTCGACTCGGTCAGTCGATTCGGGAAGGGCGGTTTAGGTGATCGAGCACCCAGACGGGACGCGCACGCCGCTGATCGACGCGAGCGTTCACATCTTCTTCGCGTCCAACAAAGAACTGCGTTCGGCACTGCGCGAGCCGTTCAAGAGTCGCGGCTTCCCGGACTACGAGATGGACTGGTACGGCGCCCCGGGCGGTGAGTACGCGCCCAAGACCCGCGGGCCGGAAGGGCAGTACCCCGGCTCGGACCCGGAATTCGTGGGCAATGAACTCTTTTTCAACCGCGGCGTCGATATCGCGGTTCTGCATCCGATGGCACGCGGCATCATGCCAGACCGCCATCTGGGCACCGCCCTGCACGCCGCCCACAACGCGATGATGGTGTCGAACTGGTTGGAGCACAGCCACTTCGGCGACCGGTTCCGCGGCACGATCCGGATCAACCCCGATGACGTCGCGGGTGCGATCAAAGAGATCGACAAGTGGCGCGGGCACCCCCGCGTGGTGCAAATCGGTGTTCCGCTGCAATCTCGCGAGCTGTATGGCAAGCCGCAGTTCTGGCCGCTGTGGGAATCGGCGGCCGACGCAGGCCTTCCGGTGGCCGCGCACATCGAGTTCGGATCGGGCATCGCCAATCCGCCCACCCCGTCGGGCAATACCCGCACCTACGAGCAATACGTCAGCTTCATGGCGCTGAACTACCTGTACCACCAGATGAACATGATTGCCGAGGGTGTCTTCGAACGCTTCCCGGGCCTGAAGTTCGTCTGGGGCGACGGCGCAGCCGATTTCATCACGCCGTTCATCTGGCGGATGGACACGTTCGGCCGGCCGCATCTCGAGCAGACCCCTTGGGCACCGAAGATTCCCAGTGATTACCTACCCGGGCACATCTACTTTGTCCAGGGCAGCCTCGACGGTCCCGGGGATGTCGATTTCGCCGGTGAATGGTTCGGCTTCACCGGCAAGGACGACATGGCGATGTTCGGATCCAGCTACCCACACTGGCAATGCGCCGACGCACGCAAACTGCCCAGGGCTCTCTCTGCCGAACAGCGGGAGAAGCTGTGCTGGCGCAACGCGGCCGACCTGTACGGGATAGACATCGCCGTCGGCTCAGGCGCACAGTAGGAGCTAGAGCGAGGAGATCGAGATGACGCTGACCCACTTACACGAACGTGTCCCGGCCGTCGAACGGATCGCCGTCCGGTGCGTCGACTCCGACGTGCACCCGGCGCCCCGACGCGGCGAGCTCGTTCAGTACATCCCCGAGCCGTGGCGCAGCAGGTACTTCGGCTCCCGCGACGTCGGCGAGCAGATCTACTACGACGCCCCCGACTACGCGCACAGCTACGCGATGCGCACCGACACCTTTCCGCCGGATGGCGAATTCGCCTGCAGCGACCCGGACATGGCGTTCCGGCAACTGATCATGGAGGCGGGCTCGGACATCTGCATCCTCGAGCCGGCCGCCTACCCGGCCCGGCTGCCCGAGGCGCAGCACGCGATGGCGGCCGCGCTCAACGAGTGGCAGTACCACCATTGGCTCGACAGCCACAACAACTGGCACCAGCGGTGGCGCGGTTCGATCTGCGCCGCGATCGAGGAGCCGCAGGAGGCGGTCCGCGAAATCGAGAAGTGGGCCGAACACCCCTACATGGCGCAGATCTTGATCAAGGCCGAGCCGCGACCGTCATGGGGCAACCCCAAATACGATCCGATCTGGGCCGCCGCGACCAAGCACGACGTCACCGTCAGCTGCCACCTGTCGCGCAGCCAGTTCGAAGAGTTGCCGGCCCCGCCGGTGGGCTACCCCAGCTACAACCATGACTTCATGGTCACGTATTCACTGCTGGCCGCGAACCAGGTCATGAGCCTGATCTTTGACGGCGTCTTCGACCGCTTCCCCACGCTGCGAATCGTTTTCGTCGAGCACGCCTTCAGCTGGATTCTGCCGCTGATGTGGCGGATGGACGCGATCTACGAGGCACGCAAATCCTGGGTGGACATCAAGCGCAAGCCGTCGGAGTACGTCAAGGACCACATCAAGTTCACTACCCAACCGCTGGACTACCCCGAGGACAAGACCCAGCTCACCCGCGCTCTGGAGTGGATGGAGTGCGAGAAGATCCTGCTGTTCTCCTCGGACTACCCGCACTGGACGTTCGACGACCCGCGCTGGTTGGTCAAGCACCTGCCCAAGCACGCCCGGGACGCGGTGATGTACCGCAACGGCATCGCGACCTACCACCTTCCCGAGACGGTTCCCGTCCTCCAGGGTCAAGTCCGGGTGCTCTGAGTTGCCTGCCGACACCCCCCGGGCCGAGAATCGTCTCGCCCAGGGCCGCGAGCATGTGGTCGCCACTGTCGACGAAATCCCTTCGGGCACGCACAAACTGGTTCCGATCGGCCGGCATGGAGTGGGCGTGTACAACGTCAACGGGACTTTCTACGCGATCGCGAATTACTGTCCGCACCAAGGTGGTCCACTGTGCTCGGGCCGCGCCCGGGGGCGCACCATCGTCGACGAGACCGCGCCCGGTGACGCAGTGATGGTGCGCGATAAGGAGTACATCTACTGCCCATGGCACCAATGGGGTTTCGAGCTGGCGACCGGCACGACGGCGGTCAAACCGGAGTGGAGCATCCGCACCTACCCGGTGCGGATTGTCGGCAACGACGTCCTGGTTCAGGCCTGATCTGACTGGAGTTCATATGTCTTTTCTCGAGATCAACGGCGGCAAGGTCGTCTACGAAATCCTCGGTGATTCCGGAGATTTGATCGCGCTGACCCCAGGCGGCCGGTTCAGCAAGGAAATCCCCGGCCTGCGCCCGCTCGCTGAGGAAATGGCTGCCGGCGGCTACCGGGTGCTGTTGTGGGACCGGCCCAACTGTGGCGCCTCCGACGTGCAGTTCTACGGGCAGAGCGAATCGCACATGCGCGCCGAGACGCTGCACAAGCTGGTGACCGGCCTTGGTTTCGACCGCTGTATCCTGGCCGGCGGATCAGGCGGCGCAAGGGATTCCATGCTGACGACGATGCTCTACCCCGAACTCGTGGAGAAGCTGGTGGTGTGGAACATCGTCGGCGGAATCTACGGCAGCTTCGTGCTCGGCTCGTACTACATCATTCCCAGCATTCTCGCCGTGCGAGGTACCGGCATGGCCGGCGTGGTGCAGGTACCGGAATGGCGCGAGCGCATCGAGGAGAACGCGGACAACGAAAAACGCTTCCTCGACTTCGACTCCGAGCATTTCCTCAAGTTGATGCTGCGGTGGCTCAACGCTTTTGTGTCCAAGCCCGGCCAGACGATTCCGGGTGTTGACGACGAGATGTTCGATCGAATCCAGATTCCCACCTTGATCATTCGTGGCGGCGAGAACGACATGGATCATCCGAAACGAACATCGCTGGAAGTCAGCTGTTTGATCAAGGGGTCGAAACTGATCGACCCACCCTGGCCGGAGGACGCCTGGGAGCGCGCGTCCGAAGCCCGTGCTCAGGGCAAAGTGAAGCACTTCAACATGTTTGACACCTGGGTGCAGGCCGCGCCACCGATTCTGAAGTTTCTGGGATCCTGATGCGACTACGCGGTGTGAATGCGGACTTCGCAGTTCAGCGACGCCTCCAGCGCGGTGTGAACGCGGCTTTCCGGAATGCGCTCGAGGTCCGCTTCCCGCAGTGTCACGTCGACGATGTCGAAGCCGTCATCGCCGGGCGTCCGGACGATGTCGCCGGTGAGACCGAATCCGGCCAGCACACCGCGGGCATCGTCGTCGGTTCCCCGGCTGACAAAGGTGACCACACCAGGCAGCGGTGTAGTCGGAAAAGCACTGCCGCACAGCGTGGTCGCCGCGCGCGTTGCGGATTCGGCGTTGTCACAGCTGATCAGCAGCTCTACCTCACGGCGACCGGTGGGCATGGCCCCGAGGTCGTTCTCGATCACACCGGTTCTTCCGACGCTATCGAGGAGCGCTGCCATGCCGTTGGTTAGTTGCGCAGGAGTCAACGCGTTGTCCGGGTCGACATTGACGCGCACGACGGCGGTTCGCATGTCGGCAAGCCTAACCGTGCAGCGGGGAGTCGAATGATGAAGACCACCGTCGCACCGGCGATCAGCCTCGCCGCTTCGCCCGGCTTGACGCCTCGGCTGTTGATTCAGGGCGGTCGAGAAGACCTCGACGCCTACGTCGGGTATCAGCCGCTGACCGCCCCTGACGAACTGCTCGGCGAGGTCAACTCCAGTGGGCTGCTGGGTCGGGGCGGTGCCGGTTTCCCGTTCGCGATAAAGGCACGCGCGGTCCGCGACAACGGACGTGCGGTCGGTGGCGCCGTTGTCGTCGCCAATGGCGAAGAGGGCGAACCGGCTTCGATCAAGGACCGGTGGTTGTTGCGGAACCGCCCGCACTTGATCCTCGACGGCCTGCGGCTTGCCGCCGCGATGGTGTCCGCCGACCGCGCCTACGTCTATCTGTCCGACCCCGAATCGGCCCGCAGCGCGGAAGCTGCACTGGGCGAGCTCGGACCGGACGCCTTCGCCGGCGTGGCGGTCGAGGTCCGCAGCGTCGCACCGGGTTACATCGCCGGCGAGGAGACCGCCGCGGTGCGCGCGCTCAACGGCGGTCCAGTCAAGCCGACCGACAAGCCACCGCGGCCCTACCAAGAGGGTGTCGGGGGACTCCCGACTCTGGTCAGCAATGTCGAGACGCTGGCGAGCCTGCCGCTCATACTGCGACGCGGGTCAGCCGAGTTCCGTTCGCTGGGCACGGCGTCGTCGCCGGGCAGCTTTCTGGTGACGGTAAGCGGCGCGGGTCGGGCACCGGGACTCTACGAAATTCCACACGGCTTACCTTTCACCGAACTTCTTGCTCTGCATGGTGTTTCACCGGGTCACGTACGAGGGGCGCTGATGGGCGGCTACTTCGCCGGCCTGCTGGACCGCTCGGTGCTCGGCGCCACCCTCGACCACGAGACGCTGCGCGCTCTCGGTTGCGGCCTGGGCAACGGCGCGATCGGCGTGATCACCGACGACTGCCCGCTGGCCGTCGCGGCGTCGGTGCTGGCCTACTTCGACCGCGAAAACGCCGGGCAATGCGGCTCCTGCTTCAACGGAACCGCGGCGATGGCAGCCGTCACCGGGGCCTTGCGCGACGGCGTCGCCACCGAGGAGGACGTCGCCCGGTTGCGGCGCTGGTCGGTGGTGTTGCGCGGCCGCGGCGCCTGCGCGACGCTGGACGCCGCGACCAACATCGCAGCGAGCCTACTGACCAAGTTCCCCGACGTCGTCCAGGACCACCTCCACAATGGTTGTCAGGCATGCCACCTGGGCGCGTTCGCGGCCGATCGCCCCTACCAGGTGGAGTCGCTGTGAGGGTTCGCCTGGACCGCACCATCTGCGACGGCTTCGGGGTGTGCGCCAAGCACGCTCCGCATTATTTCTCGCTCGACGACTGGGGCTACGCGTCGCTGGAAGGCGACGGCGAGGTCGTTGATACAGACCGCGACGCCGTGATCCGGGCGCTGCTGGATTGCCCGGTGCACGCGATCACCGAATGGGGCGAGCGCCGCGATGCCGACCCGCATGACCGGTCGGTCGGCGTCGACGACCCCGCCGAGCACCTGAAAACCGAAGCAAACGAGGCGGAATGGGGGTTCACCCGTTGACCGGACGCCCACTGCCGTTGATCACCGATGACAACGCGTTCTTCTGGACCTCCGGCGCCGACGGCACGCTGCGTCTGCAGGAATGCACCGATTGCGCCGCGCTGATTCATCCGCCCGCCCCGGTGTGCCGGTACTGCCGCTCGCACA
>NZ_JBYCLA010000152.1:0-6839 GCF_057473665.1 Mycobacterium sp. TH-M25 | reverse complement strand
GCGTCACGTGGGCAAGGGTCGGGGCGATCGGTGTAGGTGCGGGCGGCGGAGGGGGAGTCGGGGCCATGGCGAACGCCGGGGCCAGCATCGGCGCCGTCGCTGCCGGGGCCAGCCCGGCCAAACCCGCCAGGCCCGCCAAGCCGGCCAGCCCGACCGGTGCCACTGCCAGCGGAGCTGAAACCGCTGCCAGCGGCAAAAGGGCCGGCAGTGCCACCGCCAGGGTCGAATCGAGGATGTAGTGCAGCACCTGGATGGTGTTGCCGATTGTCGACCCGACAATCTCGATGAGCGCCAACGGTGCCACCAAGAACAGCTGCGAGGGATTGAACGCGGCGGTATAGACGATCGCGAGCAGGTCGTCGACGATGACGAGACCGGTGAAGGCGACGTAGGACGCGGGGTCTAGTGGCACCGACAGGTCGTAGGCGATGGCTTCGGGGGTGAGGTAGCTCAGCGGGTCGCCGGTGTATGCCAGCCACCACCCGGGCAAGGGGTAGGGCGGGAACGTCGATGACGACAGGCTCTGCAACCAGGTGGCGATCGGATCGTTGAAATCGGTGAAGCCGATCTGGTTGAAGAAGTTCAATATCTCCTGGTAGAGCGGGCCTTCGGTGGGGTACGGCGGCTGTGGGAAAAGCCCTTGCAGATAGTTTTCCAGGTTCGTGAACCACGCGGGCGGTGTCGACGGCTCGCTGGCCGCGGGCGCTTTCATGATCGGCGGCGCCGGTTGGGTGGTCGGGGCGGCCGCGACCGATGCGCCCGCGACGCTCTCGTAGCCGCTCATCACGGTCGCAGCTTGTACCCACATGCGGGCATAGTCGGCTTCGTTGAGTGCGATCGGGATGGTGTTGATGCCGAGAAAATTGGTACCCAGTAACACCGCGTGGGTGGCGTGGTTGGCGGCCAGCTCACCCAGGGTCGGCATCGCGGCGAGCGCAGTGGTGTAGGCGGTCGCCGCGGTTTCGTGATCGGCGGCCCGCGCGGCGCTGTCCGCGCTTTCCTGTTGCAGCCATGCCAGATAGGGCGCGTGGGCGGCAACATAGCTCTCGGCGCTCGGACCCTCCCAGGTCCCGGCTTGCACCTCGGTCAGCACGGCGGCTAATTGGTCAGCGGCCGCGGTGTATTCGGTGCTCAGCGCCGTCCACGCCGCCGCGGCCTCGAGCAGGGGCCCTGGTCCCGGACCGCTGCTCAGCAGCGCCGAATGCACCTCGGGCGGTGCCGCCATCCAGACGGGGGCGGTCACGGGCGGCCGCCAGAAATTGAAGACAACAACGCGCGCAGCGTCATGGGGAGACTCCGTCTTCGGGGTCGACCGCCCCGGCTCGCAGGATGCGAGGACGTGAGTCTCCTGGCTCTCGGATCGCTGCTAGCCTCGCCTTCCAACCTTGCGGCCGTGGCTGGTGAGGGTCGCTCCCCGATGACAGTGGCGGGACCGCGCCGGATTCACACCGGCTTCCTCTGTCGTCATCGCCTAACAGCGACATCGTGCCACACCACGTCGGACGCGTGAGTGGATCGAAGGCCCGACGCGTCGTCCGGATCGACGATGAGGTCCGAAATGTACGGTGAGCTGGTGGGCAACGCGAGCGCACCGCAGCTGCGGTCGGCGCAGCGCTTATCGGCGGGCTAGCCGAGTTGTGCTGTGCAGTAATAGTTCTCGGTATTGCTGTCGTTGCGTTGCGGCACCGGCAGGCCCGCGTCGGCCAGCAATCGGCTGGACCAGTGCCGCGTCGTCTGCCAGCCGCGCGCGTCCAGGTAGGGCGCGACGTCATGACGCTCGCCGCCGAACCACAGGTCGTCGATGCGTGCGTCGAGCCCGTGCTGGTACCACTTTTGCGACGACTCGCGCATCACCTCCAGCGACTCCGGTGAGCTCAAGAAGATCTCGACGACCAGTCGACTGCCCTGCGCGCTGAGCTCGGTGATGTTGTCCAGCAGGCGATCCTGGGCTTCGGGCGGCAGGAAGGCCAGCAGGCCCTCGGCGACCCACGCGGTGGGCCGATCGGCGTTGAAGCCGGCGTGCCGCAGCGCCGCGGGCCAATCGTCGCGCAGATCGATCGGCACTGCCCGCACCTCGACGGTGGGCTCGGCCCCCGCCGCGGCCAGGGTCGCGGTCTTGAAATCCGTCACCTGCTGCTGGTCGATCTCGAACACCACCGTCCCGGCGGGCCAGGAGAGTCGGTAGCCACGAGCATCGAGGCCGGAGGCCAGCACCACCACCTGGCGGATACCGGAGGCGGTCGCATCGGACAGAAATTGATCGATCAACCGGGTCCGCACAGCCATCAGGTCGGTCATCGGCTGCATGCCCCACGGGTGGCCGGAAATGTCGACGTCATCCGCGCTCATCTCGCCGTTCGCCCAGCGAGTGAAGAAATCGACGCCGACCGCCCGCACCAGTGGCTCCGCGAACGGATCCTCGATGAGCCCCGCTCGGTTGGCTCGGGCCCTGCCCGCGGCCACCATGGTGGCGGTGGCCCCCACGCTCGTTGCCAGATCCCAGGTGTCGTTCTCGGTGCGTGCCATGCCAACCAGGGTAGCCATCCGAGGCTGGGAAGCACCTGTTGATAACTGCGCCGAGCGCGATTAGGCACCTCACCTGCAGACGATGTGTCCCGACAGCGAGGCAGAGGCATCCGCTTTGCGTGGTGGCCTAACATCGCTGGGTGACCGAATCGCGTTCGATGGCCGATCAGGCTGGGCTCGCCGTCGACGCCTGCTGCGAATCAGGGCACGGGCATGGGCCTGCCGTCGCGCACGACATCCGGTGGCAGCACCGGGCAAGGTGGGCGTATCGGCTGGCCTGGGTCAGCATGGCCGCGATGCTCACCGAGGGCGTGGTCGGGCTGTGGCAGGGCCTGTCGGTCGGCTCGATCGCTTTGACCGGGTGGGCGCTGGGCAGCCTGCCCGAGGCGCTGGCCAGCGCGATGGTGGCCTGGCGATTCTCCGGTTCGCGCACCGCGTCGGCGACTGCTGAGCGTCGCGCGCAGATCGGTGTCGCGTGGTCGTTCTGGCTGACCGCGCCCTACATCGCCGCCGAATCTATCCACCATCTGCTCGACCGGCGCGACGCCGAGACTTCGATGATCGGCATGGCGTTGACGGCTGCCTCGCTGGTGCTGATGCCGATCCTGGGCCGCGTCAAACATTCGCTCGCCGATCACCTCCACTCGGCGGCCACCGCGGGCGAGGGAACACAGAACTATCTGTGCGGCGCACAGGCGGCGACGGTGCTGGTCGGCTTGGCGGTCGCGGCAATCTGGCCGACTATCTGGTGGTTCGACCCGGCGATCGGACTGGGTATCGCCGCCACCGCGATCTGGCAGGGCGTCAAATCCTGGCGCGGTGAGGACTGCTGCTGACTCAGCCGTGCCGAAAGCCCTTGCCGGACCGGTCGAGTGGGTCGGGATCCAACCACAGGAACTCCGCCCGTAGCCGGTCCCACAGCTCCAGCTGGGAAAAGGCGGGCTCGTCGCGCAGGCTTTCCTCGTCGGTGGGCAGTGGCCAGACCTGTTCTCGCCCATTGTCTTCGGTGGTCTGGACGGCAGGGCTAAAGTCGATCATCGCGACTTCTTTCCGGCACCCGGTCGAGGGCGCAATCTCCGCAGAGCCCGCCGTGAGGCGTGCGGTAATACAAACAGCAACTTGTGCGGCGGTAGTCAAGCCCGCCGAAACGGACCGCGGCGCTCAGTCGTGGGTCGGCACAGATGCGGCGAGCGAGTTCTGATCCCGACGTGGTGGCACGGTCGCGGTCGAACACCCGCGCCGCGCCGAGCAAGGCGGACGCCGAGTTGCCCTGCAGCAGCCTCGCCGAGATCGGACCGATGCGGCGCAGCGCCTTGGCCAGCGGCGTGAGATGCCGGTCGATCACCATGTCGGCGAGTGCTGGGCCGAGACGGTCGCTGCGCCGCGACCCGGGGCGTTCGAGGTGCAGCGCGATCTGCCCGTCGTTCTGGCGGAACAGCAGGCGTTCGGGCGGCAGATCGACGAGCAGGCCGTGGCCTACGGCGGTGCCCACGCCGATCGACCATAGCCGTGCGGCGAAGCCGAGGAAAAACGTCGACGCCGCCACCCGTTGCTCGCTGACCTCCATCCGGGTCTGGATCTGGCCGATGGTCGCGGCCAGCAGTGCAGAGTTGTCGTAGAGGCGCGCGACGGGGTGCCAGCCCTCGTTCGGTGGCCCGGTGCCCACGGCGAAATAGGAACTGACGTTGTGGATGTCTGCGAGCGCTGTGAGCGCCGTCGTACCGCCGAAAGGCATTAGTTTACCGGCCTTCCCGCGCAGGATTCGGATCAGTCCCGCACCGGCTTCCTACGTCGTCGACTTACCGGGGGAGTATCGCACGCCGAGCATTCAGCCCGCCCCGGCGCTCAGCGCGTCCACCGCCGCGTCGATGCTCGCGACCACCGCCGGACCGTGTCGGGCGACGAGTTGGCCCAGCGAGCGGGCGAGGTGCGGCCCCACCGCGTCCGCCAGCAGCACCTCTTCGCCGATCACGATGCCGCCGACCACGTGTGCCGCCAACAGCCTGGCGTCGGGCGTCACCTGGTAGCGCCAGTCTCCGATGTGCAACCGTGCGGGTTGTGAGGAGAACATGCCCCGCTTGGCGGCGGTGTGCGTGACGCCGGGCACGGCGGCAAAAACGTTGATCACCAACGCTATTCCACCCGGACCCGCCAATGCGTGACTGACAGTGCGGGTGATCCGTTCGGCGTCGAACTCCGCCATCAGTCGTTCCATGTCATCGACCCCGCTCGACCCCGTTGCCAGCGAACGGCTCTCGCACGCCGACCGGGTATTCACCTCGGACCTGTAGCGTTGTTCACTCCAAGCGGTACCGAATCAGGCGTGAACTGTTCGCGACGACGGCCACCGACGAGGCATTGTGCAGGATCGCGGCGAGCACCGGTGATAGCGCGCCCCCGGCGCCGATCAGCAGCCCGGCGGCGTTGACCGCGATCGACATGCCGTAGTTCTGCCGGATGACCTCGACCGCGCGCGTACCCAGATCGCTGACGTCGAGCAGTCGGCGCAGGTCGTCGTTGGCCAGCGCCACGTCGGCGGTCTCGACCGCGACGTCGGTGCCGGCCAGGCCCATCGCGATGCCGATGTCGGCCGCGGCCAGCGCGGGCGCATCATTGATTCCATCGCCGACCATGCCGACGATGTAGCCCTCGTCTTGCAGTCGGCGTACCACCTCGAGCTTGTCCTCGGGCAGCACTTCGGCGCGCCACTCGTCGATGCCCAGTTCGGCGGCAACGACTTTCGCGATGTCGGTGTGATCGCCGGTGAGCATCACCACGCGGCGAATCCCGTTGGCGCGCAGTTTTTTCAGCACGTCGGGCGCCTCGGTGCGAATCTCGTCGCGCAGGCTGATCAGCCCGACCAGGGTGTCGTCCACGGCGAGTAGCAGCGGAGTTTCGGCCTGCCGGCGCAGTTTGTCGACCCAGTCCGAGGCTTCGCGAGAGACGGCGACGTTCTCCGCGCGCAGCAGCGAGGGACTGCCCAGCAGCAGCGTCCGGCCGTCGGCCCTAGTGCGCATGCCGAGGCCGACCAGTACCTCGCACTCCTCGTGCGGCGGAATGATGATGCGACGTTCTTCGGTGGAGCGGATCACCGCCTCGGCCA
Source organism: Mycobacterium sp. TH-M25 (assembly GCF_057473665.1). Taxonomy (NCBI): domain Bacteria; kingdom Bacillati; phylum Actinomycetota; class Actinomycetes; order Mycobacteriales; family Mycobacteriaceae; genus Mycobacterium; species Mycobacterium sp. TH-M25. Next base: position 1,210 of record NZ_JBYCLA010000152.1, on the reverse strand, counting down.
GCGGGTGCCGCGAGTGCAGCTCGGAGCTCGCGGCGTAGGCGAGAACCTGCTCAGGCTGCCAATCATCGTGCAGCGCAATGATATTGGTCACCACTGGTCGGCCGACCGTGAGGGTTCCGGTCTTGTCGAAGACGATGGCGTCCACTCGGCCGGCCTGTTCTAGATGCGACCCGCCCTTGATCAGAATGCCGCGCCGCGCACCGTTGCCGATCGCCGCGCTGATCGCCGTCGGGGTTGACAAGCCGACCGCGCACGGGCAGGCGATCAGCAGCATGGTCATCGCGCGACGGACGTCTCCGGTTAGCGCGAGTGTGACGGCGGAGACGATGAACGAGATCGGCACGAAGCGGCGAGAGAAATTCTCGCCGACGGTCTGGATCGGCGCGCGATCGTGCTGGGCTTCCTCGACGCGGGAGATGATGCGCCCGATCGCGGTCTGGTTGCCGACCGCGTGGGCACGGATCACCAGCCGACCGCGCAGCACCACCGAGCCGGCGTGGACCGCCGCTCCGGCGACGATGCTGACCGGCAGGGTCTCCCCGGTGATCGCGGACTGGTCGACAACCGCCTCGCCCTCGACCACCTCGCCATCGATCGGTATCGCCACGTGGTCGTGGACCACCACGTCGTCGCCGATCTGGACGCTGTCGATCGGCACCTGGACTTCGTTACCGTCGTCGAGGCGGACCCACGCGGTGTCGGCGTTGCCGCGCAACAGATCCGAGATCGCCCGCCGGGTTCGGCGCAGCGTCAGGTCCTGCAGGTACTCGCCGATATTCAACAGCCACAGCACGGTCAGCGCGACGACGTTCTCCCGCAGGACCAGGCTGGCGACGGTCGCGGCGGTCACCAATGCGTCGGTGCCCGCGCGGCCGGATCGCAGCGAGCGTAGTGCGCCGCGCAGGAACGGGTACCCCATGAAAATGGTTGCGCCCGTGGCGACCAACTGCCCCGACGGACCCAGTAGCGGGGGACGGTTGAACCCGTAACGCCGGATGCCCAGCAGAGCCAGGGCCGTCCCGCCGATCGCCATGCGCAGAACCTCGGTGTTACGGATGTCCGATGATCGTGGCGTACGATCCGGAATAAGCTCGGCGGCAACGTGTTCGGCTTCGGCTATTGCCGCGAGCAGCTCGGCGCGGTCGCAGCGCTTCGGGGAATACCACACGACGTCTGAGCCGGTGTGCGGGTAGGCGTGCACGGCGCGTAC
>NZ_JBYCLA010000151.1:0-3293 GCF_057473665.1 Mycobacterium sp. TH-M25 | reverse complement strand
CGCACCGCGGCCCAGCACGTCGCGGCGAGCCCGGAGATCTACCAGATCGTCGGCGCTCTACTGGCCGAGGAACCCGTCCCCCCGTCGGCCCTGATCTGAGTCAGGGTTTGAAGAGCACATGACTTCTACCGAGACGATGACGACCGAGTGGGAGCTGGTTCGCCTCAACAACGATTTCGCCTACTACATGGACAACGGTGACTTCGAATCGATGATCGGATTGTTCACCCCGGATGCGGTTTTCGACCGCGCCGGCAACGTCCATCACGGCCACGACGAGCTACGCCAGGGCATGCGGGAGCGGCCAAAGGCGACCACGCGGCACCTACTCACCAATTTCCACTTCACGAACGTACGTCCAGACTCAGCCCAGGCCGTCGTCTGCTCGATGGTCTACCACGGACCGCCGTCGGAACGTGGTGAGCCGGTCGTCTACGCCACCGACAACGGGCGCGTCATAGAGTTCCACGACAAGTACACCAAAACGCCGGCGGGCTGGCGAATTGCGGAACGAATCGCACGGGCGATCTTTACCCCGAAGGTGTGGCCGTAACAGGCCTGATCAAAGAAAGCGAGAATCATGGCCGACAAACACAGCGACGTGCAGGCCACGGTGGACAAGTTCTTCACCGCGCTGGCAACCGGGGACCATGCGACCTGCGAAGCACTGTTCACCGACGACGCAGTCGTCTGGCACAACTACACCCAGCAAGAACAACCCAAAAGCGAAGCTCTTGCCGCACTTGCGGGGCTGGCGCAAATGCGGGCCGAATTCCAGGTCGTCGGACGTGACTTCACGGATGACACCTGCGTTCAGCGACACGTCGTGCGGGTGACACTGCCGAACGGCGAAGTGGCGGCCATTCCGGCGATTCAGCGCATTTCCCTCTCGGGCGGCCGGATCCGACGGATCGAGGAGTACATGGATTCGGCCCAGATGGCCGCGGCGATGCAAGCACTGCAAGCCGGCGTGTGACCGGCCCGAAAGCTCGGCGAGGAATAGGAAGGAACCTGTAATGCCCGGAATCACAGACAAGTTCACCGGCGAACCTGTCCTGAAGGTCCAACGGCTCGGTCACGGCACGCTGGGTGTCGTCGACATCGCCAGGTCCCGCCGCTTCTACGAGCAGGTCCTCGGTCTGGAAGTGATCCAGCCCAGCGCCCGCTCGATGATGATCCGGCTCAACACCAACCACGCATACGCGGTGGTGGAGACCGGCAAAGACAGCACGATGACGATGCTGGATCACAACGGTCTCGACGTGGGCAGCGAGGAAGAAGTGCACGCCGCCTACAAGAGGCTCGTCGAGCTCAAGGACGAGTGGGGCCTCAAGACGATCACCGAGCCGCGACACATGCACGGGGACACCTCGTTCTACTTCACCGACCCGGACGGCAACTGGTGGGAGATCGTCGCGGTCCGCGAAGGCGGTTATGCAGTGGACTTCTCGGACCCGGAGCGCGATCTCACCGGGCTGCACGAGTTCGACGGTGAGGGCGGCAACGTGAACTTCAGCCACACCCACGACCCCAGTTTCCGGGCGCGCGTGCGTGAGGTCCTTGACGCCAAGAGCAAGGCGTAACTGGTGAGCCGTCTGGACGGAAAGGTTGCTGTCGTCACCGGTGCCGGCAAGGGCATCGGGCGGGGAATCGCCCGCAGGTTCGCCCGCGAGGGCGCCAAGGTGGTTATCGCCGAGTTCGACGCCGACGCGGGTAAGCAGGTTGCCGAGGACCTCGGTGCGCTCGGCGGCGAGGGCTTGTTCGTGCAGACCGACGTGTCCCGCAAGGCAGACATCGAAGACGCGTTCGCGGCCGCCCAGGACTCCTTCGGTGGTTTGGACATCCTTGTCAACAACGCGATTTCGCTGACCCCGGACGTTCCGCTGGAACAGAAGACCGACGAGATGTTCGAGCAGATGCTTGGAGTCGCCCTGTGGAGCGTGTGGTGGGGGATGCAGACCGCGTTCCCCGTCATGAAGGCACGCGGTGGTGGACGCATCATCAACTTCTATTCGATCGACGCTGATAACGGAAACTGGGTGCACGGTGACTACAACACCGCCAAGGGTGGTGTGCAGGCGCTGACCCGGACGGCCGGGTTCCAGTGGGCCCGGCACAACATCCTGGTCAACGCGATCGCACCGATCGCCGCATCCGCTGCCTTCGAAGAGATGGTCTCCGCCAATCCTGCACTGCTCGAGGCGGTTCCGCTGATGATCCCCTGCGGACGGATGGGTGATCCGGAGGAGGACATCGCCCCGGTGGCGGCGTTTTTGGCCAGCGACGAGGCGCGCTTCATCACCGGCGCGACCATCCCGGTCGACGGGGGCCTCCATGTACCGCGGCTGAACACCCGGCCGCCGGACCCCTCGGTCTTCGACTCACCGCCCGGCAGCCCCGGGTCCGAAAAGAAGTAAGGAGAGCGTCGTGACTATCGACGAGGTGAAGCACGCTCGGACCGGACCGGTCCTCACGGATGGGACCCCGCTGTCAGAGCTGATCGACAAGGATTACCGCGAGGTGTCGCTGCGTGTCCTCAACGACCCCGAGCTCTACCAGCTGGAGCTCAAACACCTGTTCGCCAAGGCCTGGACGGTCGTAGCCCACGAGGATGAAATCCCCAACGCCGACGACTACGTGGTGCGCTACGTCGGGGAGGACCAGGTCATCGTCAGCCGGGCGGCCGACGGGAGCATCACAGCGGCACTCAACGTCTGCAGCCACCGTGCCGCGCGCGTGTGCCGGTTCGAAGCCGGCAATGCCAAGCAGTTTCAGTGCCCTTACCACGGCTGGGTATTCAAGTCGGACGGCACCTTCCAGGCGTCTCCCATCGCTCGGGAGACCATGCACGGCAACTTGCGCAACAAGGGCGAGTTGGGCTTGCGCCGCGGGCGGGTGGACACCTACACGGGCATGATCTTCGTGACGTTCGACGAGAGCGCACCGTCGCTGCGCGAATACCTCGGCCCGATGACTTGGTACTGGGATCTCATGTTCGACCGGACCCGGCGCGGCATGACAGTCTTGGGCCATCCGCAGCGCTTCATCATCCCCGCCAACTGGAAGAGCGCTGCCGAGCAGTTTGCCGGAGACATTTTCCATACCCTGTCGCTGCACCGCTCCATGCAGGAGTTGGCGCTGCTGGGAGCGGCGGCCGAAGAGCCGGCGATGGCCGGTGTGAGCGCCAGCTTCAACGGTCACTTCGTACGATGCTTCGACCTGAGCGAAGAGCACTACCTCAACGCAATGAAGGGCAAGAATCTCGCCGCGATGTCCCCGATGGAGCGGCTGCG
>NZ_JBYCLA010000150.1:0-7625 GCF_057473665.1 Mycobacterium sp. TH-M25 | reverse complement strand
ACGATGTGCGAGGCCTTCCAACGCTGTGCCGCGGCGGACCCGGATGCCGTCGCGTTGCGTACCCCGGGCGACACCACGACCCTGACCTGGCGGCAGTACGCCGACGACGTACGTCGGGTCGCGGCCGGGCTGGCCGGTCTGGGCGTGCGCCGGGGCGACACGGTGTCGCTGATGATGGCCAACCGCGTCGAGTTCTATCCCGTGGAAGTCGGTGCGCAGCATCTCGGCGCCACCTCGTTATCGGTGTACAACACACTGCCTGCCGAGCAACTGGCCAACGTGCTCGACAACGCCGACGCCAAAGTAGTGATCTGCGAGCAGCAGTACGTCGACCGGATCCTGGCGAGCGGCGCGCAAGTCGACCACATCGTCTGCATTGACGGCGAGCCGGCGGGAACCGTGTCGCTGGACGATTTGTATGCGGCCGCTCCCGACGACTTCGACTTCGAGTCGACCTGGCGCGCGGTGCAACCCGACGACGTCATCACCCTGATCTACACCTCCGGGACGACGGGCAATCCCAAGGGAGTCGAGATGACGCACGCGAACTTGATGTTCGAGGCGGAGGCTCTCAGCGCTGTCGTGGATGTGCGGTCGGACGATCGTGCCACCTCCTATCTGCCGTCGGCGCACATTGCCGACCGGATGATGGCGCTCTACAACCAGGAGATGTACGGAATCCTGGTCACGGTAGTCTCCGATGTCCGCGAGATTGCGGTGGCGCTGCCCGATGCCCGGCCCACCATCTGGGCGGCGGTTCCACGGGTCTGGGAAAAGCTCAAGGCCGGGATCGAGTTTGCCGTCACCCACGAGCCGGACGAGGCCAGGCGCCAGGCCCTGGGGTGGGCGTTGTCGATCGCCGACAAGCGTGCAGCGGCATTGATCGCCGGCGAACCGCTGGCCGGCGACGTGGCCGCCGAATGGGCGCGGGCCGATGAATTGGTGCTGTCGAAGCTGCGCGAGAAGCTGGGGCTCGACCAATTGCGATGGGCGGTCTCAGGCGCGGCGCCGATTCCCCGGGAGACGCTGGCGTTCTTCGTCGGGATCGGCATTCCGATCGCCGAAGTCTGGGGCATGTCCGAGCTCAGTTGTGTTGCCAGCGTGAGTCATCCCCGGGAGGCACGAGTGGGATCGGTGGGCAGACTGCTGCCCGGGCTGGAGTCCAGGATCGCCGAGGACGGCGAATATCTGGTGCGCGGCCCGCTGGTGATGAAGGGCTACCGCAAGGATCCGGCCAAGACCGCCGAGGCGATTGACGCCGACGGCTGGCTGCATACCGGCGACATCCTGGAAGAAGGCGCCGACGGCTACCTACGGGTGATCGACCGCAAGAAGGAATTGATCATCAACGCGGCCGGAAAGAACATGTCGCCGGCCAACATCGAAAATGCGATCAAGGCGGCCTGTCCGATGATCGGTGCGATGGTGGCCATCGGCGACGGTCGTCCCTACAACACTGCGTTGATGGTGTTCGATGCCGATTCCGTCGGGCCCTACGCCGAGAAGCATGGAGTCACCGACGCCACACCTGAAGCCCTGGCCACCCACCCCGAGGTGCTCGCGCAGATTTCGGCGGCGGTGGCTGCGGGCAACGAGAAATTGTCGCGGGTAGAGCAGATCAAACGTTTCCGCGTCCTACCCGCGTTGTGGGAACCCGGCGGCGACGAGATCACCCTGACGATGAAACTCAAACGACGGCCGATAGCAGCCAAATACGCCGCTGAAATCGAGGAGTTGTACGCCGGCCAGCCGGGCCCGGACGTCCACGAACCCGCGCGTACGCCGAGCGCGGGTCCGACCTAGGACGCTCGGCGACGTCTCAGCCGGCCTTGCGTCGTGTGCGGTGGTCGATGATCGCAGTCGCCAATCCGCGGCGGCGCTCATCGTCGACCGCGGTTGTCGGCCACGGCGTGTTCGCGTCGCGGAATTTATTCTCCGACGCTGTTTCTGGCGCGTCGTGTGCGCTGGCAGACATCAATCCTGTCGGCAACGCCAATTTGCAGATGGTGCGCACAGTGAGCAGGTACTGATGCATGAGGGAACCGGTTGTATAAGGCAAGTCGTAGGTCTGGCACAACGCGCGGACCCGCTCGGAGATCTCGGGCAGCCGGTTGCTCGGCAGGTCGGGAAACAGATGATGCTCGATCTGGTAACACAGGTTGCCGCTCATGAAGGCCAGTACCGGTCCGGCGCGGAAGTTCCCGGTGCCCAGGAGCTGTCGCAGGTACCATTCGGGCTGTGTCTCTTTGTCCAGCACCGACTCGGTGAATTTTTCTGCGCCGTCGGCGAAGTGGCCGCAGACGATGACGATATAACCCCAGGCATTGCGTAGTCCGTTGGCGACCACGTTGGCCCCGAGGGTCCGGCGCCAACGGCGGTGACTCAGCGCCGGAAAGGCCAGGTAATCCTTGCCGGCCTGGCGAAGCATCTTGCGGATGGTGCTCTTTCGATGGGCCGCTTTAGCGCTTTCGGTGCTTTCCCGACCCTGCACCGCGTAGAGCCCGTGCATGGCGATGCCCCATTCGAAGAGCATGGCCAGCAGCACCGCCCGCAGCGGTTGAAGGAGATCGCCAGGTTGCCACTTCTGGTCGCGCGTGACGCGCATCATCCCGAAGCCGAGGTCGGGGTCGACACCGACCACATTGGTGAACTTGTGGTGCAGGAAATTATGTGACGACATCCAGTGTGACGACGGAGCCACCATGTCCCATTCCCACGTGCTCGAATGGATTTCGGGGTCATTCATCCAATCCCACTGACCGTGGGTGATGTTGTGACCGAGTTCCATGTTCTCGACACACTTGGCCACCGCGAGCGCAACAGTTCCCACAGTCCACCCCAGCCGGCCTCGGCTGGCGAAGATGGTCACCCGGGCGGCAGCCTCGAGATATCGCTGAAACGCGATGGCACGACGAATGTATCGGTGGTCTTGTTCGCCGAGCGACTCCGCGATGTCGCGACGAATGTTGTCGAGCTCAGCGGCAAGGGAAATGACGTCTTCGTCGCTCAGGTGGGCGTATTCAGGTACTTCGGTGATCGCCACCGACAGTCATCGAACCGTAACGGTTACGGGGCAGACTCCCGTAAGCACGACGGAAGAGACCCACACGTACGACTGGGGCATTGGCTTAGCACCCGCTTCATCGGCTCGTCGCCGCAGTGTGACCCAGAGATTTTCGGGATCGCCCGCAGACACTACACGGTATAGATCACCGAACGGTGGTCTTGCGGTCCCGTAGTCCAGAGCCTCCGGGTTTATGGTGGGGGAATGCCACTCGAAGGTGAATACGCCCCGTCGCCGTGGGACTGGTCCCGCGAGCAAGCCGAGAAAATTGTCGAGTCCGGTGGGACCGACGGCACCGACATGAAGGGCATGCCGGTCATCCTGCTGACCACGGTCGGCGCCAAGACCGGCAAGCTGCGCAAGACCCCGCTGATGCGGGTCGAGCACAACGGCGAATACGCCGCGGTCGCCTCGCTGGGCGGAGCGCCGAAGAACCCGGTCTGGTACTACAACATTACGAAAAATCCGCGCGTCGAACTACAGGACGGCACCGACGTCAAGGACTACGACGCCCGCGAAGTTTTCGGCGACGAGAAGGCCGTCTGGTGGGAGCGGGCCGTGGCCGCCTACCCGGATTACGCCGACTACCAGCAGAAGACCGACCGCCAGATTCCGGTGTTTGTGCTGACCCCTGTGCACTGAACGCGCAGCTTGGTGGCACCATTAACCGGTGTCTGCCGAACTGAGTCAGAGCCCGGGCATCGGGGGTGGTGGGCCGCTGGCTTCTTTTTCAGCGGCCGACGTCGACAGTGCGGCAACCCGAATCGCCGGCGTGGTCACCGCCACGCCACTGCAGTTCTCCGACCGGCTGTCCGCGACGACCGGGGCGAACGTCTATCTCAAGCGCGAAGACCTGCAGACCGTGCGGTCCTACAAGCTGCGCGGGGCCTACAACCTGCTGGTGCAGCTCTCCGACGAGGAACGAGCCGCCGGAGTGGTCTGCTCGTCGGCCGGCAACCACGCACAGGGCTTCGCCTATGCCTGCCGCATTCTGGGTATCCGCGGCCGCGTTTACGTTCCGGCCAAGACCCCCAAACAGAAGCGTGACCGAATCGGTTATCACGGCGGGGAGTTCATCGAGCTGATGGTGGGTGGATCGACCTACGACCTGGCCGCCGAGGCGGCGCTGGCCGATGTGGCGCGCACCGGCGCCACATTGGTGCCACCGTTCGACGATCCGAGGACCATGGCCGGGCAGGGCACTATCGCTGTGGAGATCCTCGACGCGCTGGACGGCGAGCCCGATCTTGTGGTGGTTCCCGTCGGCGGTGGCGGGTGCATCGCCGGCATCACCACCTACCTCGCCGAGCGGACCAGCAAGACCTCGGTACTCGGGATCGAGCCGGCGGGGGCGGCCGCGGTGATTGCCGCGCTGGGCAACCGCGGGCCGGTGACCCATGCCCACCGCGACCAGTTAGACGACGGCGCCGCGGTCAGTCGGGCCGGGAACCTCACCTATGCCGCGCTGGCCGCGGCGGGGGACATGGTGTCGATCACCACGGTCGACGAGGGCGCGGTGTGCACCGCGATGCTCGACCTGTACCAAAACGAGGGGATCATCGCCGAGCCTGCCGGCGCGCTCGCGGTCGCCGGCCTGCTGGAGGCCGACATCGAGCCGGGTTCCACCGTGGTGTGCCTGGTCTCCGGCGGCAACAACGACGTGTCGCGCTACGGCGAAATCCTCGAGCGGTCGCTGGTCCACCTCGGGCTCAAGCACTACTTCCTGGTCGACTTCCCACAGGAGCCCGGTGCGCTGCGCCGGTTCCTCGACGGGGTGCTCGGAGCGGGCGACGACATCACGCTGTTCGAGTACGTCAAGCGCAACAACCGCGAGACCGGCGAGGCGCTGGTTGGTATCGAGTTGGGCTCAGCCGCGGATCTCGATGGCCTGCTGGATCGCATGCGGGCCACCGAGATGCAGATCGAGACGATCGAACCCGGCTCGCCGGCGTATCGCTACCTGCTGTAGCCGACCGGCGCTCCAGCCACGTGGTGTCGGCTAGCCGACCAGCGCGACCGATTCGTCGTTGGCCCGATAGATCGGTTCCAGCGGCACGGCGAATCGCTCGGCCATCTCGGTCAGCGACGCCGACCACACCAGCTCGATGGTCGACACCGGACCGCGCCCGGGACCCGTCAGCAGGAAAGCCACCGTAGTGCCCGGCTCCAGGTCGTCGAGCAGCGTCCGCAACGACGACATCAGGTTCCACACAATCCGACCGCGGGGCCGCGGACGGATCGGGACCTGGCTGAGCTGCTTGGCGAAACAGCGGTCCGGACCGATCAGGCCGAACCACAGCAGCCGCTCCCCGAACCCCAGCGGCCCCATCAGCGCACGCCACCGCTCACGGAGGTCCTGCGTGGACCGCACGGGATCGCAAGCGGTCTGGATGGGCGGGATGGGCAACAATTCAGATTGAGTCATCGGGGCATCATCACCCGCTCGCGGAGCGCGCCGGTAGTCAGTTATCCACAGCGCAGGATTGTGAACGAATGCGGGGCCAGCAGCGTGCTCTGGTCACCTACCGAAGGCGATTCCGAGGCCAGCACCAGCTCACCGGCGAACGGTACCGATACCGGCTCGGTGCCGAGATTGCAGGCCACCGTCACGCCGCCGCGGCGCAGCGCGATCCACCGCTGTTGCTCCTCATAGTCGACGACCAGATTGTCCAGCCACGGATCGGCAAGGTCGATTTCGTTGCGCCGTAACGCGATCAGTTCTCGATAGAGCCGCAGAAGTCTCGCGTGCTCGCCGGTCCCGACTTCCGACCAGTCCAGCTTGGAGCGTCGAAAGGTCTGCGGGTCCTGGGGGTCGGGGATCTCCTCGGCATCCCAGCCGTGATCGGCGAACTCCCGCCTGCGGCCTTCGGCGGTGGCACGGGCCAACTCGGGCTCGGGATGGGAACTAAAGAACTGGAACGGAGTCGACGCGCCCCACTCTTCGCCCATGAAAAGCATTGCTGTATAAGGCGAAATGAGGACCAGAGCGGCTTTCACCGCCAGCTGCCCGTAGCTCAGGTTTTGCGACGGCCGGTCGCCGAGGGCCCGGTTGCCGACTTGATCATGGGTACAGGTGTAGGCCAGCAGCCGGGTGGCCGGAATTGTCGAGGTGTCCAGCGGCCGGCCGTGGCGTCGCTGCCGGAACGACGAGTAGGTGGCGGCATGAAAGAACGCGTGGCGCAGAGTTTTTGCCAGGATGGCCAGCGAGCCGAAATCTGCGTAATAGCCCTGGCGCTCCCCGGATACCGCAGTGTGGATCGCGTGGTGGATGTCGTCGTCCCACTGTGCGGCCATCCCGTGCCCGTGCTGCGTGCGAGCAGTGATCGTGCGCGGGTCGTTCAGGTCGCTCTCGGCGATCAGCGACAACGGCCGGCCGAGTTCTTCGGCGAGCGCGTCGGTTTCGGCAGCCAATTCCTCGAGGATGTGGATCGCGGTGGTGTCAAAGAGCGCATGCACGGCGTCCAATCGCAGACCGTCGGCATGAAAGTCGCGCATCCAGCGCAGGGCGCAGTCGATGATGTAGCGGCGCACCTCGTCGGACTGGGCGTCGGCGATGTTGATGCCCTCGCCCCACGGGTTGCTCGCCGACGACAGGTAGGGACCGAACCTCGGCAGGTAGTTACCGGACGGACCGAGGTGGTTGAACACCGCGTCGATCAACACACCGAGCCCACGGCGGTGGCAGGCGTTCACGAAGCGCACCAAACCGGCTGGCCCACCGTAGGGCTCGTGCACGGCGTACCACAGCACGCCGTCATATCCCCAGCCGTGGGTACCGGAGAACGCGTTGACCGGCATTACCTCGACGAAGTCGACACCGAGGTCGACCAGATGGTCGAGCTTGTCGATGGCCGCGTCGAACGTGCCGGCGGGAGTGAAGGTTCCGATGTGCAACTCATAGATCACCGCGCCGTGAACCGAGCGGCCGGCCCAGCCGGTCTCGATCGACTCGGGGTGTTCCCACACTTGCGAGCGCTCGTGCACTCCGTCGGGTTGACGCGCGGATCGCGGGTCGGGCAGCGGCCTCGGATCGTCATCGAGCAGGTATCCGTAGCGCGCTTGCGGGCCGGCGTCGACGGTAGCTCGCCACCAACCGTTTTCGTCGCGGGTCATCGGTGACACCGACCCGTCGACGTCGAGGCGCACGGTGTCCGGTTTCGGCGCCCAGACCGCGAATTCACGCATCGGTGCGCCCCAGAAGTGCCACCGGCAGTTCCGCGAACAGCTCGCCCGCCGGCACTGTGCCGCGCAGCGCCGCGCCGGTCAGCGCACTGGTCCATCTGCCGTCCGGCAGCGGGATCGCGGTGTCTCCCCATCCGGTTTGCCCGAGTTGTACCGTCCAGCGGGTGACCGCGACGAGCACGTCGTCGCCGCGACGGAACGCGACCACGTGCTCGGCACCGGTTCCGGCAGCCGGCAACGGGTGATATCCGCCCCCCACGAAGGTGTCCGGGTGGGCACGGCGCATCTGCAGGGCGGCCTTGACCACTCGAATTTTTCTGTGCTGCAGGGACTTCAATGCCTCGCGGCGGGTGGCGTAGTCGACGGCTCGCCGATTGTC
>NZ_JBYCLA010000149.1:0-3484 GCF_057473665.1 Mycobacterium sp. TH-M25 | reverse complement strand
ACGGTGTACCAACGATGGCCGGACACCCGATCAGTGCTGGCCACGCTGCTGACCGAGCGAATCACGGGCGTGCTTGCCGAGCTGTCGATCGGCGGCGAAGGACGGCAAGCGGTGGTGGATCGGGTGGTCGCCGTGACACAACGCTTGCGGAATGACGATCTGATCTGGTCTCTCTTACATGAGGCGCCCGATCTCGCAATGGTCTACATCGCCGATCGGCTGGGAACGAGCCAGCAAATCATGATCGACGCACTGGCCACCGACTTGCAGGCCGCGCAGCGGCACGGCAGCGTGCGTGTAGGTGATTCGCGCCGGCTGGCAGCGATGGTGCTGCTGATCACCCAGTCCATCGTTCAGTCCGCGCAAGTCGTTGCACCGATCCTGGACGCCGAGGCGCTGGCCACCGAACTCAACCACCTGTTGAACGCATACCTGTCGTGACACCCGACGTTCCCGACTCCACCGCGTCGAACGCGACCCGTCAGCTCACCGGCGACCCATCTGAATTGTCGGCGCGCGCGACTGCCTACCTCGAACCGAGCGAAGGTTACTGCTGACCGATTGCTGCGTGTCACTTTCGGTGACCATGAGGGCGTCGTTGGGGTTGTCGACGATGCGGTGATGAGAACGGGCCCCGCTCAGTGTGGATCAGCGCGATCGCGTCCTCGCAGAACAGGGGATACGCTGAATAAGGGGCTTCTAGCAGCACATATGCGCTGGAAGCTATGGCGGTGGCGGAGGGATTTGAACCCTCGGACGGGGGTTACCCGTCACACGCTTTCGAGGCGTGCTCCTTAGGCCGCTCGGACACGCCACCGCCGGAGAGCTTACCCAACAGTGGCGCCGCTATCCCAATCGACGACGGGCCGAGGTGGTCGACCCGCGCTTTCGCGAATGCCGAAGTCAGTTGTGGGACCGAACGGCCACCGACACTTCGTTGCGCCGCAAAAACGGCAGCGTCCACGGTGGATCGTAGAACCAGGCTGCGGGCGACTCGACAGCTTCCCATCCCCGATCACCCAGAATGCGCATCAGCGCCGCCATCTGATCGGCAACCGCCCGGGGTGACGTGCTGCCGGAGAAACGGCGCACCGCAACAGTTTCCGCGGGCACGGTCACCAGTCTGACCGCGGGATCGTCGGGTTGCGGCAGCGACGCCATGGTCTTGACGCGCGGCATGTAGAAGCGGATCACCCACTGCCCGTCTGAGCCGGCACGCTGAGTTACCGGCGCGGTCATCGCAATTTTTTCGCCTCGCCCGGTGCGGGTCTGCTCGACGATCGGCGCCTGTACATCGGCACCGACATGGTTGGCGCCGAAGATGTAACCGGCCAGTCGCTGGAAGCCGATTTGTCTCGCCGCCTCCTCATCGGCCACCACGGTTGTCTCTGCGGCAATCCGTTCCTCGTAGCGCCGGATCTCGACGCCGTCGGCCAGCGATTGCGTGGTGTGCGCCGGCTCTTCGGTGAAGTGGCGAAAACCGACTACCGATCCGCCGGCCTCCAGCACGCCGGTGGCAATCCGCACGACTGCTTTGAGCACGTCGGCACCCTTTCCCGCTGCTGACGGTAGCCATGAACGGCCCCGTCTGTTTCACCATACCGACGCCACGCCAGCCCTGACCGCCTACCGATCCGCCGGCTGCTAGTGGTCTCGCTCGTAAGTTCGTCGGGAGTGCGCCGTGATCGCCTTTGCGCACCGAGATCGACGTTATGGCAGCAAAGTTCGAGTAGCAGGCCGCCAAAACGTCGATCTCGACGCGGGGAAAGCAACTCCCGGCGAGCCGGTCCGCTAGCCCGGTCGCCGGCGGGCGAAGAACTCTTCCAGGACGCCGGCGCACTCGTCGGCCAGCACGCCGCCTCGCACCTCTGGCCGGTGGTTGAGCCGGCGATCGCGGACCACGTCCCACAATGAACCCACAGCGCCGGTCTTGGGCTCCCAGGCTCCGAACACCACCCGGCCGACGCGCGCCATCACCAACGCTCCCGCGCACATCGTGCACGGCTCAAGGGTGACGGCGAGCGTCGCACCCGCCAGCCGCCAGCCGTCGCCCAGCACCTGGGCTGCCTCGCGGATGGCCAATATCTCGGCGTGCGCGGTCGGATCCCCGAGCGCTTCGCGGGCATTGACCGCACGGGCGACTTCGGTTCCGTCGGCCGCGACCACCACCGCCCCCACCGGCACATCCCGCGGATCCGCCGTCGCGGCCACCGTCAGCGCAGCGCGGATCAGGTCTTCGTCAGACCTCACCGACCGAGTTTGTCGAGCACCGACGCAAGCTCATCGGCGAAGCCCATCTCGCGGGCAATGCGGCCCAACTGCTCGTCGGCGTAGAGGTCGGTTTCGTCGAGAATCACGCTGAGCACCGCCTCGGGCAGACCGATGTCAGACAGCAACCCGAGATCACCCTCGGCGAACGGCTCGGCGTCTTCAAGATCATCCGGCTCGATGTCGGCGTCCAGGTTGTCCAGCACTTCTTCGGCAATGTCGTAGTCCAGCGCCGCGGTCGCATCCGACAGCAGCAACCGCGTTCCGGACGGCGCCGGACGCACGATGACGAAAAAATCGTCATCGATGTCCAGTAATCCGAAAACGGCCCCGGCGCTGCGTAATTCGCGGAGCTCAGTCTCGGCCGCAGACAGGCTGACCAAAACCTTGGGCCCCATCGCCGAGCAACTCCATTTGCCTTCTTCGCGCACGACGGCCACGCCGAACCCGTCCGGAGTATCGGCCTTCGCAGACGCCCGCTGTGCTCCCATGGGCGCATACGCTAGTCGCGCGCAAGCCCATTGACCAGCACTGACCAGCGGATGCCCAGCAAACCGGTGTCGCAGCCGCGGCCGGATATGTCAACCTTGACACGTGGCGAAGACACCGGTGTGCGTGCTGGGCCTGGGCCTGATCGGCGGTTCACTTTTACGTGCCGCCACCAAGGCCGGCCGAGAAGCGTTCGGCTACAACCGCTCGGTCGAGGGCGCCCAGGCCGCCCGTTTCGACGGGTTCGACGCCAGCACGAATCTGAACGACGTGCTGAAACGCGCCGCGGACGTCGGTGCGCTGATCGTGCTGGCGGTGCCGATGCCGGCGCTGCCCCTTCTGCTCAGCCGCATCGGCCAAACGGCGTCCGATTGCCCACTCACCGACGTCACCAGCGTCAAGGGCGCGGTTCTGGACGAAGTCACCAGCGCGGGCCTGCGGGCACGATTCGTCGGCGGGCACCCGATGGCGGGCACCGCACACTCCGGCTGGGAGGCCGGGCATGCCCAACTCTTCGTCGGAGCCCCCTGGGTGATCAGCGTGGACGATCACGTGGATGCGACTGTGTGGTCGACGGTGCTACAACTGGCGCTGGACTGCGGATCGGTGGTGGTGCCGGCGCGATCCGACGAGCATGACGCCGCCGCGGCCGCCATCTCGCATCTACCGCACCTGCTTGCCGAGGCCCTGGCGTTGACCGCTGCGGAGGTACCGCTGGCGTTCGCGC
>NZ_JBYCLA010000148.1:0-4587 GCF_057473665.1 Mycobacterium sp. TH-M25 | reverse complement strand
CGTCGCGGGCTCCGCGGCGGAGTCCTGGGCCGCCAAGAGTTCGGCCACCTCGGTGTGCTTGGCTCGCTTGGCGTCTGTCAGCGGCGTACCTCCCCAGCGGTCGGTAGCGCCTGGCCGGGCTCCGGCGGCGAGCAGGTATTTGACCGCGGTGAGGTGTCCCTCGGATGCGGCCAGGTGTAGTCCTGTCCTGCCGTCGTAATCGGCTGCGTTGGGGTCAGATCCGGTAGCAAGCACTGCCCGCATTTCTTCCAGATCGCCCTGGCTCGCCGCGTACAACAGTCGCATGGTCTCGGTTATCGCGGCTTCGTTCTTCTTCCTGCGCGGGTCGCGCTTACCGGTTTCCTCGCCGACGGTCAGCGAGTCGAAGGCGTGAAAATTGTAGCGGTCGACCAACTCTCGGCAGAACGCGACTCCGCGGACCGAGTTGCCGTGGGTGTCCAGTCGCGGAGACCAGATGCACACACCCATGACCCCTGGGACGACGAGCATAAGACCGCCGGACACGCCACTTTTGGCCGGCAGGCCGATGGTGAACGCAAACTCGCCCGAATAGTCGTACATGCCGCAGGAGGACATCAACGACAAGCAATAGCGCACGGTGCTGGGTTTGAAGACGGGGTCATTGGTCAGAGGATTGATGCCGGCGTTCGCGAAAGCGGCTGCTACTGTTGCCAGCCCCTCGGTATCAAGTTCGATCGCGCAGCACTGGAAGTAGAACTCCAGCGCCTCGACCAAATCTATGCCCGGCGGGAAAGCGCCGTGTTCTCGCATGAAGTAGCCGAGAGCAAAGTTGCGATCTGCGGTCTTGCGTTCAGACAGATAGACCGAGTTGTTGAAGCCGACTCTGTTCGAACCCGAGAGCCTGCGCCATGTGTCGGCCACATGGTCGAAGCGGTCTGCCAGCTCGTCGCGGGAACGTAATAGTGAAGAAGTCATGATGGCGCCCGAGTTGATCATCGGGTTATGCGGCAAGCCGGCTTCGGTGAGTGACAATTCGTTGAATCCGCGGCCGCTGGGCTCACGGCCGACGCGCGAGTGGACGGCGGCAATCCCGTGTTCTTCCAGGGCCAAGCTGTAGTTGATCGGTTTACACATGGACTGGACGCAAAACAGGTCGGTGGTGTCACCGACGCTGAACCGCTGCCCGTCGACGGTGCAGACTGCGATGCCGAATTTCTCCGGATCAACCCGCTTCAGCTGCGGAATGTAGTCTGCGACAGCGCCGGCAGTATCCCCACGCACGCTGTCATACATTTCGTGAAGCTCATTTTCCAGCCGCGCGAAGTCGGGAATCACCAGGTCACCCAGCAGGGCGCGGGCGACCAGTCTGCCGCTGGCTTCGCAGATGGTGGCGAATTGCCCGGACGTCAGCCCACCGCCGTCCCGGCTGTTCGCGTCTAAAATCTCGCGTACCCGCGGATCATCGGTTCTGATTCCCGTGTTACTGATCCTGTTGATCAGCTCCATCAGCGAAATTCGCTGTTGAGCATCTGTTTTGAAGGTCTGCGCGATGGCGGCGACACCGCCGGCGTCCTCAGCCGACACGCAACTCCTGCGTAGGAAACCGTGATCAGCAGAGGCCTGTCGCGAGGATTGATCGAACTCTGCGTACAACGTCGACATAGCGTGCCATCCCGTCAGTTACTTCGTACATGTACCTCGTACATGGTGTCCCCCGCGATAGTACGGTTGGCTCGGAGGCCATGTTGTAAAGGAATCATCAAGACGCCGTTGAGGATTCGCGTAGGCCGGATAAAGAATGAATACTCACACACTGCACACAGGCCGTTCCTGGTTACCTCGTAGGAGTACGAAGCTGGGCGGCCCTTGCTGAGGGAGGTGAGGGGCAGTGGACCATTTCCCCACGATGGGAGTGCCGGACACCGGCGACACCGCCTGGATGCTGGCGAGCTCCGCGTTGGTGCTTTTGATGACGCCCGGCTTGGCGTTCTTCTACGGCGGGATGGTCCGCGTCAAAAGCGTGCTCAACATGATCATGATGAGCATCATCGCGATGGGCGTCGTGACTGTGCTGTGGGTGGTCTACGGCTATTCGCTCGCCTTCGGCGACGACGTCGGCAACGTCGCAGGAAACCCGACCCAATACTTCGGCCTCAAGGGCCTTATCGGGGTCAACGGCGTCGCCGCCAGCGGCAACACCCCGGAGACCAAGATCGCGTTGGCTGGCACGCTGCCGCAGAACGTCTTCGTCGCATTCCAACTGATGTTCGCCATCATCACCGTGGCGTTGATCTCCGGGGCGGTGGCCGACCGGCTGAAGTTCGGCAGCTGGACGGTTTTCGCCGGAATCTGGGCGACCGTCGTTTACTTTCCGGTCGCGCACTGGGTCTTCGCTGGCGACGGCGTCACCGCAGCTCACGGCGGCTGGATCACCAACAAGCTGCACGCGATCGACTTCGCGGGCGGGACAGCGGTCCATATCAACGCCGGTGTGGCCGGCTTGGTGTTGGCGATCGTGCTGGGCAAGCGCAGGGGCTGGCCGAAGAACCCGTCCCGACCACACAACGTGCCGTTCGTCATGCTGGGCGCGGGCTTGCTGTGGTTCGGTTGGTACGGCTTCAACGCCGGGTCGGCCACCACTTCCAACGGGGTCGCCGGGACGACCTTCATCACCACCACGGTGGCCAGCGCCGCCGCGATGCTGGGCTGGCTGGCCACCGAGCGGATCCGCTACGGGCACGCGACCACGCTCGGCGCGGCGTCGGGGATCGTGGCCGGGCTGGTCGCGATCACGCCGTCGTGTTCGTCGGTCAATGTGCTTGGTGCGCTGATTATCGGTGTGGTCGCCGGCGTCGTCTGCGCGCTGGCGGTCGGCCTGAAGTTCAAGCTGGGATTCGACGACTCCTTGGATGTGGTCGGCGTGCACCTGGTCGGCGGCCTGCTGGGCACGCTGCTGATAGGTCTGCTCGCAGCACCGCAATCACCCGCCATCGCACTCGGCGGCGGCAGCACGTCCGCAGGGGTGTTCTACGGCGGCGGCTTCGCCCAGCTGACCCGCCAGGCTATCGGCGCATCGAGTGTTTTGGCGTATTCGGCCGTCAGCACACTGATCGTGGCTCTGGTGCTGAAATACACCATCGGGCTGCGCCTGAACGCCGAAGACGAAGCAACGGGCGTCGACGAGACGCAGCACGCGGAGAGCGGCTACGATCTCGCTCCCGGCGGCGGCAATTCGGTTCTTGTCCATTCGGCTGAAGAGGGAAAACGACATGAAGCTGATTACCGCGATCGTGAAGCCGTTCACGCTCGAGGACATCAAAGCCAGCCTTGAGCAGGTGGGGATTCTGGGGATGACGGTCAGCGAAGTCCAGGGATACGGCCGGCGGAACGGGCACACTGAGGTGTACCGGGGTGCTGAGTACTCGGTCGACTTCGTGCCGAAGGTGCGCATCGAAGTGCTCGTCGAAGACTACGACGCGGACAAGGTCCTAGACAGCATCGTGCGGACCGCACGGACCGGTGAGATCGGCGACGGAAAAGTGTGGGTCAGCCCGGTGGAAACGGTGGTGCGGGTGCGCACCGGCGAACGTGGTGCTGACGCGATTTGAGGCGCGCTGCCGCCGACTTGCGGGTCGCGACCATCCAGCCGACGACGTGAGTGGCACCTCACACCGCCACCGAACTCGATACCGCGCACCAGCACGCAGCGCACCTCGAACACCAACGCCCGGGGCCAAAATTCCTGCGGCACATCAGTGGGACCCAACCACTTGATGACGAATCGCAAATATCGGCAGGCGCTAACGTAAAGGTCGTGCAGCGGATGCTCGGCCACGCCACGGCGGCAATGACCTGGGACAGGTACGGTCATCACTTCGGTGACGATTTGTCCAGCGTTGCCGATGCGCTGGGCAAGGCAATCGAAAGCACTGCGGTGTGGCGAAGGCGGCGAACCGAAAGCGAGTTAGCTAAGAATCACGTATCGGCATTTGAAATGCACCGGGGGCGGTAGCTCAGTCGGTTAGAGCCGCGGACTCATAATCCGTTGGTCGCGGGTTCGAGCCCCGCCCGCCCCACTAGAGGCTATTTTTCAAGATTTTCGGTGCCAAGTCACCGTTTATTCATCGTTTATAAGGGCCGAGATTCCGGCTGCCACGCTGGTCATCCGGGATTCTGGTGGCGTGCCAAGCCGCCCGCACCGTGTCGAGAGCCGTACGCGCCGAGACCGTGATTCGGGTCTGTCCGGCGAGTTGCGCCGAGGTGACTGAGCGCCCACAGGTCCCAAAGGTCGCGAGCGCCGCGCCGATCGGCCCATGTCGAGGTCTTCGACGCGGCGAAGGCAGGCAGTGTCGGAACGAGCAACTCGGCTGCGGGTGCGTCGGTGTAGCGCTGAACCATGACGCGCCGCTCGGATGGCCACACCACTCGGTCGTGCGCGGAGAGCAGCTGAATTCGCACGGACAGGCCGCCCGGCGATCGAAGAGTGGCCGGTTGGGCGCTCGCGACGCTGCCCAACATTGGGTCAAGAGTGAGCCGGCCATGCGAACGGGACAACGCGCGAGGGAGGTCCGAGTCGAGTGTGGCAGCCAGGGACTTGCGATCGCCGATCGCGATCAAGTCGATGTC
>NZ_JBYCLA010000147.1:0-3945 GCF_057473665.1 Mycobacterium sp. TH-M25 | reverse complement strand
GACGGACAGGTCTGCACCGCGCAGGTCGATGCGCGCCATCACAGTCACACCGACCATTGTCCCAGAGCAGAGCAACCGCGTATCGGACCGGTACATTGACGACACATCCGACCACAGGGAGCCGCCATGTCCGCCAAGGACCATCCCAACAACGCCCCGGGCGTCCCGATGCTCGTCCCGCCGGCGCTGGAACGATTCCAGATCAAGTACTTCAATCCGTTGGTGCGGCCATTTGCGCGCTTCATCCCGGGGTTTTCGGTGATCAAGCATCGCGGCCGCACGTCGGGCACTCCCTACGAGACCATCGTCACTGCCTACCGCAAAGGCAACGTCCTGGCCATCGGGCTCATCCACGGCAAGACCAACTGGGTCAAGAACGTGTTGGCTGCCGGCGAGGCCGATGTGCATTTCATCCGCTCCAGCGTCCATATCGTCAACCCGCGGGTCCTGCCCGCAGGCAGTGACGGCGCAGGTCTGCCGTTTCTGGCGAAGCGGCAGGTTGGACGAGTCGGGGTTTTCGTCGCCGACATCGCGTAAACCTCGCCACTGCCCGCGTATTCCACGGCAGTATTCAGCGACAGCCCGGCGCCATCACTTTCAGATGTTGCGCCGCTCCCGGCGGTTTCGTTCGATCTTGATCAGCCACATCGCGGCGTACTCTTCGTGCCGCTGCAGGCCTATCCGGTTGCACAGCATGTGGCTTGCGCTTTGTAGGACGGCGGGCGTCGTCACCGCGTCGTGCTGGGCTGGGTCGACCCAGAATTCACGCAGCGCGGCGACCAGTGCGTTGTGCGCGTCGATCTGCGAGTGATGTTCGCGCAGAGCGGTTTTGATCTGGTGTACCGCTGCGCCGAGTTCCCCGCTGTAGTTTTCGACCGCGACGTCGATCACCTGGCCGGTGTCCGCGCGGCCGGGGTCGATCGCGTCGAGCCATTGGGTCAGGACGCCGGCGGCGGCTTCGACGCCTGGCCTGAGCAGCGGTGTGGCGTTGTCCGGGGCCGACGGGTCGGGCTCGACGATCGGCAGCAGGGCGACGATGTGCGCGGTCTCCTGACAGAACAGCCGTTCGTAGCAGGAGAAGCTTCGTGGTCCGCCGTAGCGCTCGAGTTCGCGGTGATAGACCGGGATCGTGTAGTCGCCGATACGCCCGGCCAGGCGGGCGTCGGCCAGCCACGCCAAGACGCTGGTGAGTTCGGCAACCGGGCGTCGCACCCGCAGGCGCAGCTGGTCGCGGCCGTCTTCTCGGTAGCGCACGAAATACCAGTCGCCGGCGAGGTCGGGGAAGGTGTCGGCGAAGGCCCGCAGGGTGCGGTCGTGGGAGCTGGCGGCGCCGGTGATAGCGAACGCGGTCCATGCGCCACCCGGCGCCAGCAGCCGATATTCGTCGTGGGCGGGGTTGTGCAGTGGGTGACTGGTCAGGTCGGGCTCGACGTGCGCCCCGGCTGGGGCGGCAACGGTGACCACCACCTCAGCGGGGTGCCTCGCTGCCGCGTTGTCGCCCACGACACCCATCTGGTCGGGCGTCGGAGCGCGGAAGAGCCACGTGTTGCCGGCGGTGATTTCGTCGAGCAGCAGGTCCAGGTGCGCCGGATGTTGGGTGTCGAGGTGCAGCTGGTTGTCGTACGGCCCGACGCGGACGTGGCGGCTGATGCCGGTCGCGGCGATCCAGTCCCGCAGCGCGGCCTGCGTGCGGGTCGCGGTCGTCGGGTAGCGCCATCGCTGCACGGCCAAGGTGACACCCCGGTACTGCACTGCGGGCAGGTGGTTCATGATCGCCTCGGCCTCACCCCAGGACCAGAACGGCACCCGGGTTCTGGCATCAGAGATATCGCGCAGCAGCCGGACGGCTCGGGCCGAGGCGCGGTTCGTGGCCATGGTGAGCTGACGCACGCTCACCGGTGTGCCGTCGGCCAGGACGATCCGCACACATCCGTCCGCATAACCGAGGTAGATGTCGGCGAGGGTGAGGACCGGGCCGACCGGGCAGTGCGGACGCGCGTTGACCGCCAATGTCACCGGATACAACTGTGCGGTCGCGGCGACCTCGTTGATGGAGTCCGTTCCGGCGATGTAGTCGATGCCGCACACGATTCCCCGCCCGGCGGTCTTATCTGCCCACCAGGCGGAGTCGAAGTCAGCGCGGCGCTGCACAAAATCCCGCGCCCCGGGCATGACGGCGGTGAAGCGGCCGACGGCGGACCCGCCGGGAGAGCCCAGCCCGGTCACCGTCGTTCGCAGACCCGACGGTTCGCGGTGGAGCCCGAGGATGAGATCGACGCTGCTGGGCCTGCCGTCGGGCTCGGGGAAGCCCGTCAGGTCGGCATCGGTGAGCTCCACGACGTCCACGCCATCGGCTGCCGCCCGCTGCAGCAGCCGGGCGATCAGGTCCCGACGCGGCTCGGCCACAAGGTCGTCGTCGGCGGGGGCAGTGGGGCGCCGCGGCGCGACGGATTCGTAGGCCCGCGGGTAGCCGATCCCGAGTTCCTCGTCGACCGCGGTCAGGAACGGCACCCGCGTGTGGCCGTACCGTTCCACGAACCCGGCGCTGAACTCGTCGAGTGCGGGCGTAGCCGGCAGGTGCGCCATCGTCGCGGCCAGGGCCGTGATGGCATCGCGGGCCGCGTCGACGACCAACGCGGGCACCTGCCCGGACGCATCGAGTTCCAGGTCGACATGGATGTCGCGCTGGGTGTCCCCTTGCGGGAACAGCCGCAGCAGCGCGTCGAGACTGCCATCGCCGACGGGGTCGGATGCATCGGAGTACCGCGCGAAGGCAACCCGCATCACGGTGGCGCCCTCGACGGTGTCGGGCACCCCCGCCAACGGATCGCCGTCGAATGCGGAGTGCTCCGCCTCGCACAGCAACACCTCGGCCGCCAACAACTCGTCGAGCAGCGTGCGCACCGTCGCGGCGTCGGCGACCGGATAGGCGTCGGCGACCCGCTGTTCGATGTCTTGCCGGGTCGCGGTGCCTGCGGCGGTGTTGACGGCCAGCCGTGCGGGTCCGGTGGCCCTGATCGAGGCCAGGGTGTGGGTGTCGTCGACGCCGCGCATGACGGTGACGACCAGCCGGTCGGCGCGTTCGGTCAACGCCGGGTTGGGATACAGCCGAGCCCGCGGCAACACGCGCACCTGGTCCACCAGACGCCGGGCGGTCGCGCCGGAGGCCCGGACATGTCGGATGTGGGACTTACCGAGCACCGGGTGCCCGTCGCCGACCGGCAGCACCGCCACACCGGCGAACATGCCGAACGGAGTGCATCGGGTGCTCAGGCGCAGCGCGTACTTCAACAGTCCCTTGTGCACGCGCTTGCGCTTCTTCACAGGCGTGTCAGCGCCCGAGGACGACAGCAGCCTGGCAACCTGGCCCGCCAGCACCGGGCTGGCAAGCAGCACCGCCTCACGGATGGCATGGGCCGACCACAGCCGCGCGATGGCGTCCAGGTCACCCCACGCAGCGGGAAAATCGGGATACTCGGCCACCGTTCCCAACGAACACCGGATGATCGCGGTGTCGGCGAATTCGCCCACGTCCGCGTCAGGATTTCGCCGGGCTGGAGCGGTCATTCAAGCATCAATCGCGAAAGAGTGAGTTTCAGACCACGTGGTGCGCTGTACCGTGCATGTCCGCAGCGTCACACTCGGCGACGTGACGGCATCTGTGATCCATAGGGGCCGAGTGTGGAGACCGTCAGGTCGGAGATCTCCCGGCTCACCCACCTCCACGTCGTGACAACATCTCAGACAAGTTGATTCCGGACCTTACGATTCCCCTGTACAATAGCAATAGGTAGATCACAGCGCAGGCCGCCGTGAAATAACTAAAAGGTGAGTGCATGGTCGGAACAGTTAGAATAATCGCGCACTCGGTTATTAACACGATTCTCTGTACCACTTCGGACTTACCACGATAGGTTAAAGTAACGATTAGAACGGTGTACAATA
>NZ_JBYCLA010000146.1:0-6207 GCF_057473665.1 Mycobacterium sp. TH-M25 | reverse complement strand
CTTTTTTGCATCCGCGTTCATAGCCTGCGACCGGCACGATGTGGTCGACGACGTGGACCTGCTGCAGGAGTGCGGCGACGTCGCCGGTCACTGCGACGGGCTGCGCGCTCGACGGCGCCATCGTGGCGTCGCGCGGGAAACCGGGGTGCAGCCATACCGCAGCCGACACCGCGGCCGCGGCGATCGCCATCCACCCCTTGCGTCGGATCCTCATCGGATCCGCACCCTCAGGGTGGGGCGCAGCCCGATCGTGCGATGCAGGGTGCGGAACTGGAGTACTCCAGCGTGGACGGCGGTGGTGGCCCAGGTGATCGCGAAGACTACAGGCACCAACTGGTCGAGGAAGGTGGGGGAGGCGCACCCGGCCTCTGCGAGACAGCCGGCAACCAGCGCGACGAGAAACGCTGCGCCGGTAATCGGTAGTGCCACACAGAGTCCGGTGATCACGGCGCACACCACGTTCGCGGTGTAGAGCCGAAGCGGCAGCGGACTGCGGTGCATGGGCCGACGGTAACGCCGCGTCGTGACACGGCGGCCAAACGCCCGCGGGGCTACGCGGCAGCGCGCGAGAGCCGCGGCGCGAAGAGCCGGCGAATCGGGAGGGCGATCTCGAGTTGGGTAGCGCGGGCCAGCAGGCGCGGCAGTATCGCGGCCAGGACCGTCGCGTCGTCGAGGGCGTCATGGGGGTGGGCCTGGCAGATGCCGAAGTGCCGGGCCAGCGCGGCGAGGCTGAGGCTGTCGAGATCCAGGGCGAGCAGCCCGGCCAGTTCGAGTGTGCACAGCACGCCGGCGATGGGAAGTTGGGAGCCGCAGCGCTGGGATTCGGCGGCCAGGAACGCGTAGTCGAAGTCGGCATTGTGGGCGACCAGGATCCGTCCGCGCAGCATCGCGTCCACAGCGGCGACGACATCGACGTAGCGGGGCTGGCCTTCGAGCATCGCGGTGGTCAGACCGTGGATGTCGGTCGGTCCGGGATCGACGCCGGGGTTGAGCAGGCTGTACATCGAGTCCTCGACGGTTCCGCCGGCGGTCACCGTCAACGCGGCCACACTCAGCACGCGCGCGCAGTCGGGATCGAAGCCGGACGTCTCGACGTCGACGACGACGAATTCGGTGGCAGTGCTCATCGCTGCAGTCTTGCCGCGGGTACCGACACCTCGGGTCAATTCGGTGGTCGTGGTGGGCCATACCGGACGGCTGAGACCGCGGATTCGGGCAGCAGCGGGGCGGCGCGCTTTCGGCCCTTACCGTGATTGTTATCGAATCGTTACCTGCGGACTGTCGTATTTTCCTTTGCCCAGTTTCGTGACTTTGGCTTGCCGGACTGTTGGAATTTTGGTGTGCACACCACCCCAAGGGGGGCGGTAGCGTCAATCACCGAGGAGGGCGACATGGGGGTGACGAACCTCGCCAGCAGCGCTTTTGCCGCTGCACCGGAGTGCTCGTCGACCCGCGACTCACTACGCCCGAAACGTTGCGGATTTCGTCGTGTTCAGCGATTCAACGCTGATCGCCGTTTGCTGACTTCGCAGGCCTGGTCATACCGGAGTACCGGCAGGGCGTTGACGGGCGCGCTGGTAGGACGCCCGGTACTCGCCGACGCTGATGCCCAGGTGCTCGGCGAGCTTGGCGGCGTTTGCGTCGGTCAGTCCGATGTCGGCGCGTTCGATGCCGCGCAGCGTGGTGGTGGCGATCTTGACCGCGGCGGCCAGCTCGGGCTGGGTGAGGCCCTTGAGCACGCGCCAGTCGCCGGGGTAGCGCTCGTCGACTGCGACAGTCACGACCCGCTCGATCGGGGCGTCGAGGATGCGCATGACGCGGGCCAGCAGGTCGACCTGCGGCGTGAAGCGCTCCGCTTCCCAGGCGTGGACCGTGGATTGACCGACCTCGGCCAGTCGGGCGAGGTCGGGCACGCTCATCCCTCGCTCTTGCCGGGCGGCGGCGAAGGCTTGCGCGTTGAATCCGCGCAGGACACGACGGGTCATGCGAGGCCTGCGGCGCGGTTCATAGTCAGAAAGATTCACCGAGTCCACCAATTTCCTGTCAATGCCGCTGTCCTAGACGATTGTCTTAGTCTAGAGTACGGTGTGAGAAAGCCCGGCATGATGAGGAGGGATTCGGTGAAATTGCCCCGCGTACACGCACCACGACCGGCGCCCCGCATGCCCGAACTGGCCGGTTTCGAGGCCCGCTTCGACGCGCTGCCGGTCGCACGCACCCATCAGCCGGCCGATGTGGTCCGACCCCTGTACTGGTGGGCCACCGATCTGCGCGCCGGCGGCGACATCCTGGTCGACGCGCGGTTCGACCCCGAGACGATGACTGCCACGACCCGCGTCCGGCTGGCTTCCTACCGGACTCTGACCGTGGTGCGCCGTCACGACGACAAGCCGCGGATGCCCGCAGGGCTCGTCGATCTGATCGGGGAGGCCGTCTGGCGGCTCGGCTCACTGGGGTGGACCGAGGAACTCGAGCAGATGGTCGCGCGGCTGCGCATGCTCGGCCTGATGGCGACACCGGTGGCGGTCAAGCCCTGCACTCGCTACCTGCCGGGCCGGGTGCAGCAGCCCGAGCGGGCCGTGCGGATCGCCTACTGGTGGTCGGCGGTCCTCAAGCGGCACGGCTGGAAGCTCTACGCCTGCGGTGATGCCGCGGCCCAGGGCGGGTTCATCGCCGAGGTTCCCGGCGCCGACGGCGAGTCGGTCCTGGTGATCTACCCCGGTGCGATGGCCGACGACGGCACCGAGGCTTCGGCCTTGGCCAACCATCTCGCGCAGCTCGGTACCGGGCAGCGTGCATTCGTGCAGCGGGTCATCGGTGACGCCGCGGCAGGAGAGGGCCGGGTGCTCTGACATGCCTGGCGCACAGGTGATCTCGAAGGTGGTGATACCGCTGCTGCGCTAACTGCGCCCGCCATCGCGGCGCAGACGGACATTTCAATAGCGGTGACCAGCCCCAGACAGCAGAGAAGCCCCCGTAGGGGCTCTCAGGGGGTGGACGGGAAGCGGGAACTTCGCCGTCCGGGTCTCCTCAAAAGGAAAAGGAGAGATGACTTTGCTCGGTCAATCTCAGGGTAGAGGCTACGCCTCAACGGATGCAAGAGGTCCGGCCCTAAATGTGCGATCTTCTGTTCTGACCTGCACCAACCCGGTGCGCAGTGCGGCCGCGGCCGCCACTGTCGCCCATCAGCCGGCCGGTAGCTGGAAGGCGTCGATCTTCGACGACTGCCCGCTGTGCGGCAAGGCCCCGGTGGAGCCGGTGCGCGTCGAGGGCCAGCTCGCGTGCCGGTCGTGCACCAGCGCGTGCACGATCTGCGGCTCGGCGTGTGTGCCCGGTGACGACGCCTGCACCGAGTGCGTCCGTCATCTGACCCTGGACCGTGAGGCGGTCCCGGCATGAGGACACCTCACCTGCTGGCCAGCGCGTGCACCGCCAGCGATCCAGAAGCCCGTTACCACCAGGCCGAACTGGCGATCTGGGAGGAGCTGGTCGGCAGCCTCGACCAGTTCCCGCGGATCTGGCGCTCGCCCGAGGAGGGCGCCATGGTGCTGGCCGAGGAGATCGACGAGTTGTGGGCCGAGATCCGCGGCAACCACATCGGGCGCGCCCGCGCCGAGGCCGCTCAGGTCGGCGCCATGGCGGTGCGGTTCATCGCCGATCTCTACGAGCTGGATGGTCCCGGAGGGGCTCGGCAGCGCTGCCGTGTCGCGGCCGACGAGCAGCACGCGGCGGTGACCGTAGTGGGGCCGCGCAGCCGCCCGTTTGCCTCCAGCCACGAGGCGTACGGGTTCCTCAAGCGTGAGTTCGACGCGCTGTGGTCGGCGATCCGTTTCGAGGAGCCGGCCCGTCCGGTTGCGGCCCGTGTGGCGGCCTTGGCAGTGCGCTTCATCGCCGAGATCACCGCTGCGCCAGCACCTGTGGCGGTAGCGGTCCGATGAGGGAGGCGGCCGAGATGGAGTGGCAGAAGCGGGCTGTGTGCTACCTGGAGACCTCGGATGCACCGGAGATGTGGACGTCAGACCGTCGGCCGCATGGGCTGTTGCGTCGGGAACTTGAGCGGATGTGCGCGCGGTGCCCGGTGCGGTCGCGGTGTGCGGCCGAGGCGGTGCTCGCCGACGCGGAGACCGGCACCTACGCCGGGGTGTATCTGCATCAGAACATCACCGCCAACGCCGGCCGGCGGGCCGCGGCGCTCGACGAGCTTCGAGTGATCGCCGGCCTGCCGGCGGCCGGTGACGACCTGGCTTATCTGGGGAGGTCGGCGTGAGCCCCGCGACGGCTGCGCGCCGGCGCCCGCCGCGCAGCACCACGTACTCGTCGCTGACCGCCTCGATGCGGCTGCACCTGTGCTCGGTGGCCGAGGAGCCCGAGGTCCGGGGCCGCCACGCCGCGGCGCTGCTGGCGTTCACCCCGACGGTGCGTCGGATCGGGACACGGATGCGGATCCGCTTCGAGCACGGGCCGACGGCGTTGTGGCTGACCGAAACGCTGTCGAGCAAGGACGTCACATTGATCGAGGTTGGCGGCGACGGCGGCACCGTCGAGGTCGTAAACCCGCAGATCGTGTTGGGCCGGTACGGCTTTCGTGATGGGCGCTGGGTGTTCGGGCAGGGCAGGGCCGCTACGCTCGGCATCAGCCGCGGGGCGGTGCACGCCGCCGGCGTGTTCAACGGTCACGGATTGAAGGTGGCGTGCCCGAGCGCGCCGATGATGCTGACGCTGACCGCGGTGATGTCGCGGTTGGGAATCACCGCCAAGCCCACCGAGGGGGAGCCGCGCGCGTCCATCGCGCCGGCCGATGTCCCCACGGCCTTGGAGCAGCTTGGCGCCGCAGTGGTCGCCGGCGAGTACCGGCGCCTGCGTGAGACGAACCCGATGGGGGATCAGTCATGAGTGATGTTGCGACACTGCAGCAGAGGATTGCGATCAGTCACCGGATTGCCGCGCATCGCATGCGCCGGCGCGGGCAGTCTCCCGAGACGATCGCCGACCTTCTGCGGGTAAGCGTCCGGTCGGTGCATCGGTATCTGTCTCTGGAGTGCCCGGAGGAGGTGTTGAGCGAGCCCGAGGTGAATCTGGAGGACTTCTTCCTTCAGGGCGCGTGCGGCGGGTTCCCGGAGTACGACTGGTCGACCAAGAACCCGTCGATGCAGGCCGAGTGCAAGGCGATCTGCGAGTACTGCCCGGTGCTGAAGAAGTGCCGTAACTACGGACTGCAGAAGGGGCGCACCGAATCTGGGATCTGGGGTGGGCTGAACAAGAGCGAACGTGAGCGCGAAGTGGCGCGACAGCGCCAGCGCACGGCCAGCCGCCCCGGTGTCGCGGCCTCGCTGGGGCAGGAGGGGGCGGCGTGAACGCCCTAGTAGATCTCGCCGCCGTCGACGGCTGCCCCGGTTCCTACATCGACGCGCTGCCCGTCGAGCAGATGTTCGTCGACGACACGTACCAGCGGCCGGTGGACCCGGCGCGGGTGCGCACGATGGCCGCGGGCTGGGATCGGCGCCTGGCCGGGGTGATCGTGGTCAGCGATCGCGGTGCGGGCAATCACCCGCGGTACGCGGTGATCGACGGTCAGCACCGCGTCGCCGGGGCCGGGCTGCGCGAGCCTTCAGCACTGCTGGTGTCGATCGTCCACGAAGGCCTCAGCGTCGCCGATGAGGCCAGGCTGTTTGACCGGCTCAACCGCGAGCGCCGGCGGCCATCGACGTGGGATCACTGGCGGGCCCGCAGCCGCAGCGGCGACGCTGCCGTCCTGGCGATCGAGGGTGTTGTCGCCGACCTCGGCTTGCGCATCGACCCGTCACCACGCGAGGGCAACGTGCGGTGCACCGCGACGTTGGAGAAGCTCGCGGCGCTGGGTGGCACCGATCTGGTGGCCTCGACGCTGAAGTTGATCACCGACGTGTGGGACGTGCGCATGGACGCCTTCGACGCGCCGGTAGTGCACGCGCTCGGGCTGATTCAGCACCACCTGGGTGATCGGGTCGATCCGCACCGCTTGACGGACACGTTGATGGGAGTGCTGCCGTTGGCGCTCAAGACGCACGCCGCGGCGCTGGGGGAGACCCTCACGGGCACCGCTGGTGTGCGGATGGCCATCACGATCATGGTGCTCTACAACAAGAACCGCCGCGTTCCCGGCCGGCCGGTGCTGGTCAGCGCCCGCAGTTTCGGCGGCGGGTCCCGCAACGCGCGCTCGCGTCCACA